>CAXTTD010000254.1:0-5223 GCA_964246945.1 uncultured Solirubrobacteraceae bacterium
CCCGAACACCATGCTCGCCCCGTCGGCGAGCGCGGCGTCGATCCCCTCGGGCGAGAAGCGGCCGATGTGCCGCGCGGTCCCGCCGCGGCGCAGCGGGCCGAGGATCCCGACGACGAGCCCGTGGACGTGGAACAGCGGGAGGCCGTGGGCGACGACGTCCTCACCCGTCCACCCCCACGCCTGGGCGAGCGCGTCGAGGTTCGAGGCGATCGCCCGGGCGGGCAGCACCGCCCCCTTGGGCGGCCCGGTCGTCCCCGAGGTGTAGACGACGAGCGCGGGCTCCTCTCCGGTGGCCCCGTAGCCGACGCCCGCGGCGAGCGTGATGGGGGCGGGGGGACCGCCCACGCGGATCACGTGAACGTCACCCAGCGCGTCGGGGATGGCGGCGTCGACGGCGCACAGCAGCGCCTTCGGCCGGGCGTCGCCGACGATGTGGGCGAGCTCGGAGGAGCCCGAGCGGGGATTGATGAGCACCGCCGGGACCTCTGCCCGCAGCGCCGCCACCACCGCGATGGCGGTCTCGATCCGCGGCTCGGCGAGCACCGCGACCCGGCTGAGAACCCGCCCGCGGATCGCGAGCGCGGGCCCGTGGGTGACACGCGCGAGCTCCGCGTAGCTGAGCGTGCGCTCCGGGAAGTGCAGCGCCGGCCGGTCGCCGCCGTCGTGCAGGGCGGAGAGCAGCCCCTCGCCGACACCCACGGCGCGCCGCGCGGGTGGCAGCCCGTCGCTCATCCGCCGGCCGTCAGCTCCTGCAACATCGGCAGCACGGGCGTCGACGGCGTGCTCGACTTCACCGTCCGCACCCCTGAGCCTCCGATCAGCTGCAGGCGCACCGCCCGCGCGCGCACCGGCGGGAAGCTGACCGTGTCGAGCAGCCGCGCGCTGTGGGTGGCCACGGTGGCGATCGTCCGCCAGCGCCCGTCGGGGGCCTGCGCGAGTACGTGGTAGGCGCGCGAGCGCACGGTCCGCACCGGGCGCGGCTTGGGGTGGACGTTGGGGGTGACGACGGCCGGCCACATCCGGCCCCAGCGGACGGTGACCTCGCAGAGCGCGCGGGCCCCGGCCACCGGGGCGGTGAGCGGCGCGGGCAGCGCGGCGGGCTGCCAGGCGGGCGCCGGGCTGCCGTCCACGGCCGCGAGCGCGGGGGCGCCGGGGGCCGCGTTCGTGGCCTGCGCGTCGCGGCAGAGCACGGGGTCCGCCGCGCCGCCGGAGCGGGATCGGGCGACGGCGATGCGCGCGGGGTGATCCCGGCGCACCACGATGCGCCCGCGGGGCGTCACGATCGGCAGCGGAGCGCCGGCGTCCAGCGTCACCGTCGCGTGGCCGCGATGGATCGCGAGCGTGAACTCCCGACCGCGCCACTGCAGCTCGTGCAGCGTGATCGAGCTGATCGCGCCCGACAGCGAGGGGGCGAGGCGCAGCGTGGTGTCGGGGGTGGCTGTGGGATTCCCTTCCCAGCGCATGCCCGAGTAGCCGTAGAGGAACTCCTGGAGGAAGCCGCCGATTCCGGTCATGAACGTGAACGCGCCGCCGGTCCGGGTTTCGGAGAACTGGTGGAAGACGTCACGGATGTACGGCTGCTCGGAGCGCTCGGTGTAGACGAACGCCTGGCAGCTCGAGGGCGAGAGCTGCGCGGAGTCGATCGAGCTCACCGCGTCGTCCATCGACGGGCCGCCGGGATCGGTCCGCGGGACGTAGAAGTCGAGGTTCGCGCGCTCGACCGCCGCCGAGGGCCGGAAGCCCCACGGGTAGGCGAGCAGCGTCACGTCGGCCTGCTTGACGAGCTGGTCCCGGTAGCCGGCGAACTCGGGGATGACCTCGCCGGAGCGCTGCATGGCTGCCTCGAGGCCGGTGGCGATCCGTGCCCACACCGCGGGCGGGCGATGGCCGGTGAGCCGCCCGGCGGCGATCGCGTCGCGCAGGGTGGTGGCCGCCCCGACCTGGGTGTAGGCCTCGTCGGAGACATCGGGGTTCTCCTCGTCGGGTCCGGTGACGTGCGGGATGACGTAGCGGCCCCCGCTCTCCGGCTGCGCGCGGCCGGCCCAGAACTCCGCCGCCCCGTCGATCACCGGCCATCCGCGGTCGCGCAGCCACCGGCGATCGCCCGTGGCGAGGTAGTACTGCCACTGGGCGAGCGCGATGTCGGCGGTGATGTGCTGCTCGTAGAGGCCCTCGCTGTTGACCGACACCGGCGGCGGGATCTGCTCGGTGCCGGTCAGCGCGCTCTCCCACGGGAAGCGCGCGCCGGTGAAGCCGGTGGCCTTCGCGTGGGCGAACGCCTCCGGCAGGCGATCGGAGCGGTAGCGCTCCATCGCGTCGGCGAGGTTGGGATGCTGGGCGAGCAGCGTGGGGAACATCCACGTCTCGGCGTCCCAGAAGATGTGACCGTCATAGCCGTTGGAGGACAGGCCCGCCGGGGACACCGAGAAGTCCTCGTTCGCCCGGGTGCTCGACCACAGGTAGAACTCCGAGGCGTTGACGTCGGTGGCGAGCGTCGGGTCGCCGGTGAGGTCGATCCGGCCCTGCCACAGCGTCGCCCAGGCGGCGCGGTTGGCCGCGAACAGCGCGTCCCAGCCGGTGCTCGCGGCGCCGAGGGCGATCTGGCCGGCGGTCGTGGCCACCGCCGAGGGATCCTCGGTGTCGAGGACCCCGACGTACTTGGTGAACGTGTAGGTGTGCCCGCGCGTCACCGGGAAGCGCACGCGCTGACCGACGCTCTGGGCGGTGGCGGCGTTGGTCTCGGTCGACGGCGCGCTCACGTTCCCGCTCGGTTCCAGGACGCTCGCGAGCGTGGCTTTGATGTTCGTGCCCAGGGCGGCGACGGTGAGCTGGTCCTCGCGCGTGGGCAGGTTCCACGCCTTGCTCACCTGGCGGGTGAGCACCGGCGTGCCGGCGGCCACGTGGGTGTCGGGCGTGCCGTCGATCTCGTCGGTGACGGTCGCCGTGCCCGACCACTGCGGGCGCATGGTGAGCCGCACGAGGCCGACGTTGGCGTCGGCGCGGTCGGTGAGCACCTGGTAGGTGATCTCGGTGATTCGGCCCCCCGGCGCGGTCCAGCGCGCGCTGGTGGTGATGACGCCGGTGCGCAGGTCAAGCGTCTGCCGGTAGCCGCTCACCGTGCCCGCGCCCGTGCGCGTGCCCACCGAGAACGTCCGGCCGGCGACCGACAGCGGAAGCGCCGACCAGGTCGGCAGGTTCGCGCGCTGCTGCACCCGCTCGGCGGCCATTCCCCGCGACGGCTTCGCGTAGAACCCGGCGAGCTCGGAGTCGGCGGGGACGGTGCCGCCCGCGTAGCCCTGGCCGGCGGCGGGAACGCGCACCCCGAGCAGACCGTTGCCGGTGAACGTCGGCGCGTAGCGCGAGGCGGCGGTGGTCGCCCGCGCGGTGAGGGAGAACGCTCCGTCGCCCGTCGCGGCGTCCGCGGCCGCGGGCGCCCCGCCGCGCAGGAGCCCGCCGAGGCGGACTGCGCGCGCGCGGGCCCGGCCGGCCCCGATCCGTCTCCCGGGCCCCCCGCGCGCGCGGCGCCGCCGGCGGGGGTCACCGCCTCTGCCTGCTCGGCGGCCGCCTGGGCCGGGTCGTCCTCGACGGCGGTCGTCCGGTCCTCGTTATCGCTCACGGGCATGAACTCGTTGACGAGCTCAGTGAAGCGGACCTCGGGATCCCGCACTCCCTGTTCGGCGAGCAGCGCCGCGAGGAACGGATCGGGGTACTCGGTGGTCGAGGCGAGGCTCATGATCGAGGAGATGACGACCGCCAGCGCGGAGAACAGGACGATCAGGGCGATCGGGAGAATCCACCATCGGTTCTCGTCGAGCGCGATGACCATCCCGACTCCCGCGCAGACCGCCAGGGAACCGGCGGTCGCCGCCTTCCACGATGTCATCCGCGACAGCGGCCCGCCGGGGGACGACTCGCCCTGGCTCACCCGGGGGCGGTCGGCGGGAACCCGCACGCGATCGGTGCCGATGACCTCGCGCACGGCCTCGGTGAGGCGCTGGTTGGCGTCGGCGGTCAGCTTCGGGTCGTTGACCTCCACCGTCCGTTCCTCGAGTTCGCCTACGTCCGCCATCCGGCCTCTTTCCTCGTCATGGGCGCGCCGGTGCACCGGCGATGTGCCGCACAGCGTGGCATACCGCGCAATCAGTCGTCTGTCGCCCCGCTCAGTGATGCGAGCCGCCGCGCCGCCTCGGTGATCACCGCCGGTCGTTTGCAGAAGGCGAAGCGCACGAGCGTCGGCGCGACCGTGGGGTCGTCGTAGAAGACGCCGGTGGGAATGGCGACGACGCCAGCCCGCTCGGGCAGCGTGCGGCAGAACGCGATCGCCTCCTCGCCGACGTCGGCGTTCACGAAATAGGTGCCCTCGGGCACGATCGGGGCAAGGCTCGCAGCGTGCAGGCCGGCGCACAGCAGGTCGCGGGCAGCGCGCAACTCCTCGCGCAGGCCGTCGAGCACCGCGCGCGGGGTGCGCAGTGCCGCCGCGGCGCCGTGCTGCAGGGGCGTGCCGCCGGCGAAGGTGAGGAACTGCTTGGCGGTGCGCGTGGCCGCGACGAGCTCCACGGGTCCCGAGGCCCAGCCGATCTTCCAGCCGGTGAACGAGAACGACTTGCCGACGCTCGAGATGGTGAGCGTCCGCTCGGCCATCCCGGGCAGGGTCGCCGGCGGCACGTGCGCGCCCTCGAACACGAGGTGCTCGTAGACCTCGTCGGAGACGCACACCAGGTCATGCTCTTCACACGCGCGCGCGACGAGCGCGAGCTCTGCGGCGTCGAGCACCCGCCCGGTCGGATTGTGCGGGGAGTTGAGCAGCAGGACGCGCGCCCGTCCGGCGCCGCCGGTGATCGCCTCCCGCAGGGTCGCCTCGGTGAGCCGGAACTCGGGCGGGCGCAGGGTGACGGTGCGCCGCCGTGCGCCGGCGAACGCGATCGTCGCCGCGTAGGAGTCGTACATCGGCTCGAGCACCACCACCTCGTCACCGGGATCGCACAGCGCGAGCACCGCCGCGGCGATCGCCTCGGTCGCCCCGAACGTGATCAGCACGTCCTCGGGCTGGAGGCCATAGTGCTCGCGCTGGTGGTCGAGCACCGCCTCGCGCAGCGCCGGCACCCCCGGCAGCGGCGCGTACTGGTTCTCGCCGCCGCGCAGCGCCGCGACCGCCGCCTCGATCGCCTCGCCCGGGCCGTCGACGTCAGGGAAGCCCTGTCCGAGGTTGATCGCGCCGGTGCG
>CAXTTD010000255.1:0-5196 GCA_964246945.1 uncultured Solirubrobacteraceae bacterium
GGACCGGCCACCTTCTACAGGTCGGGCCGGACGGACCGAGCCCCATACGGTCTAGTACGCCGTTCGACGATCCCTTGGTCGGCTTGAACGCCATCGCGCGCCTCTGGGTCTCGTTACGGCCCAGTTTCGGCCGCGCGCGGGAGGACAAGCTTCATCCTGGGTGCTGAGGTCATCGTAAAGCCGACCGCCTCGTAGATCCGCTGGCCCGCTGGAGTTGTGCTGAGATCGACGCGATCGGCCCCGATGAGCGTGGCCCAATCGACCACCTCGAGGACGAGCGTGGTGCCATGGCCGCGACCGCGATGCTCCGGCAGGGTGAAGACGTTCGCAAGTCGCACGGTGCGTCCTTGCGGGCAATGAGGGCTGGGAACTCCGATCTCCAAAATGCCTATCGCAGTGGCGACAAGCTCGCCGTCGACCTCGACCACGGGAAACCAAGCGCTGTCGGTGTCATCGACCAGTCGGTGAAACCACTCATGCGCGCAATCCCTCCACGGCACGGCAGCTGCCGAGTCGTCCTCGGCGAACAGCATCGCCCACAACAACAACAGCGTGGGGCCGTCCTCAACGGTGGCAGCACGCACGCGGCCGGGGCTCGTCATCACAGCACCATCGTGGCATCAACGCGCCACATCGCCAGCGAGAGCAGTGCTCGCTAAGGTCTTCGGCCGCAACGGGCCAGCTCAGCAGCGAACCGAGTCGTCGCACCGGTCGTCTCGGCGGGGCTACTGCTCTCTCTGCTGGCCGCACCGAAGGAACAGTCCAGCTAGACGCTCCCTCGTTCGTGAAACGGGCAGTCTGCGCTCGGGGATCATGCCTCTCATGTCTGTTCCAAGAGCCGCTCCGTCCATCGCGAGTGACCTCGCCGGAGCTCGGTTTCGTCGAGGTCGGTCCGTCCAAGGGGCGCATAGTTCAGAGCCCAGGTCTCGACCGCATCGTGCGAGCGCGCGATCGCCCAGCCGTCCCAGAGAACCATGTCTCCGATGGTCTGGCCGATCGTGACTTCGTAGGCGCTGAGGAAGACGTCGGCAAGTTGCTCACCGAACAGGAGAACGAGATCCAGCCGGCACCAGCCCAGATCGAAGCCGCGTGGACCACGCGCCCCGCCGGACCAGTCCACGATGCCCGTAAGCCTTCCGTCACGCCACACGACGTTGCCTGACCAATAGTCGTAGTGGGTGAGCACCTGCGGCGCGGCGGTGACCTGCGTCCAGCGAGACCGAACTTCCGCCGCCAGCGGACCATTCAAGACATCCTGAGACCCTCCGCTGCGATCGAACACGGTCGGTAAGCCCGCCAGCCGCTCGCTCGGCAGCGCGTGCACCACAGCGAGCGCGCAACCAAGCTCGTGCGCCCACCTCTCCGGATCAGACGGAGTGATGTCCGCCTGGCCGTCAAGCCAGCTGATCACGGACGTCGGGCGCTCTGACCATTCGGCGTTAAAGTCGCCGCCGAGCAGGACCGGAGCCAAGCCCATGAGCCCGTCGAGAGTCCGCAGCACGCGCTGCTCACGTGCGCCAGCGGAATCCGCAACTGGGAACTCCCGGACGACCGCGCTGAACACGGGATTCTCGGTATCGATCCTCCACGTGACTGCGTGCTGGCCGCCCTCAAGGCACGTAACCGTGAGGATCGCGGCCGACGAGCCGGCTAGGCGCCGAACTGCCTCAAGCGCTCCCGATGACGGCTGCGCCTCAGATTGGGCCATCTCTGAATAGCCTAGGCGCGGCGGCGCTCATAGCCGATCCCGCTCGCGCCGCAGCGCAAACCGCCCGCCCCTGCCTCGTCGCCGCTGGTGGGCTGAGGATCGTCGCTGCTGCTCCCAGCCCTCGCGCCGGCGAAGCGGCAGCACGGGTGTAAGCCCGCCTGTTCGTGTAAGCGGGTCTCTTGTAGGCGTGCTGGAAGGCGTCGAGCCTTCTACCTCTGGTGAAGTGGGGCGGTGGCGGTGAGCAGGTACGCCGTTTCGCTGAACAGGAACCCGCCGTCGCGTTCTGCGGCCTGCAGCTGTTCGGTCCACGTCTCGATCTCGGCGACGGTGACGTGGCCAAGCCCACGCATAGCGCCTCGGCGAACGGCCATGACCACCTCGGCCAGCCGAGCGGCCTGTGCCTCGGCCAGCGACGGGAGTACGGTCGTAAAGGCGCGGACCGTCTCCAGGGACAGCGGACTGCGTCGCACCAGCCCGGCCAGTCGCCGGCCCATTTGGGCATCGGCGGTTGCCATATGCCGGTACAGGACGGGCAACTCGGCGTAGGTGAGCAGCATGCGCCGGGTCAGCTCGCGGTCATCGACGGCGACCACGATCGTCTCAAAATCCGTATGTCCCAGCACCGCGCGACCGCCTGGCCGAAGCACGCGGGCGACGTCTCCTAGCAGAGCGGCCGGGTCGAGCAAGCACTCCAGCGTGTTGTGGGACACGAGAACATCCATGCTCCCGTCGGCGAACGGCAGCCCCTCGGCGAGATCGTGGCGCAGCGTCCGGGCGTGTGGCAGTGCCACCGACAGCGTGGCCAGCGCTTCGCCGTCCAGGTCGACGGCCGTCAGTGCGCTGCCTGGCGATCGCCGGGCGACTTCGATCAGGGTGCGACCCTCCCCCGCGCCCACGTCGACAATCTGATCGCCTGGGCCTCGCAGGACAAGCTCAGCGAGGCACTCGTGGATGCTCCCGCGCGCTGCCACTGACTCATCCTCCGCCCCGCTCGACATGCGACGAGTGTGTCGCACCTGCTTAGTCGCCAACCCGGCCCTGAGCGCAGACGCTGCTGCTCTGGCGGCCCGCTACGCCAAGAGGAGCAGTCCGGCCAGACGCCCGGTGGTTCGTGGCAGCGGCAGTCTCAGCTGACAGCATGTCGCCGATGGGCGACGGCAAGCGATGAGGGGCGTGACGGACGCGAATCGCGCGGCGTTGGCGGCTGTGCGCGCTGACGCTGCCGCAGAGCGCGAGCGGCACCTGGTGCGGATTGAGCGCGTCCTTGTGGGCACGGGCGTTGGGGCCCAGCAGTTGGTCAGCGAGTTGGGCCGGCAGGGTGCGCTGACGTTGAACTTCCACCCTGATCGACTGCTCGGCGATGGTCGCTCGGTCGCGGAGGCCCTGCATGACGACGGCGTGTACCGGGGACAGTTCGAGACCCGAATCTCCAATGGGGGCCTGACCGCTTACCCGGGCGGTGACCGTGATGTCTGGGAGGAGGCGCTGTTCGGCGGCTGCTATCAGGAGGCTGGGGTCGATCCCGGTGAGCGCCCGAAGTACGGCGGATTGAATGTCATGAACTACCTCAACGGGGCGTGTCCGCGATTCGGGTCCTGTCATCTGCGCCTGAACGCGGCCGTGCGTGAGCGGGCGACTCTGCCGTATGGCGACAGCGCTGACGGGCGCGCCGAGCTTGGCACAATCGACGCGTTTGAGCAGTCATTGCGCCGTTGCTTGGGGATCTTGCCGCAGGCCGCGGCGCCCTGGGATACTCCAAGCTGACGCTCAGCGAGTTCGTCGATGGTGTCCGCGGCCACGACGTTGCCGGTCGGCGCGGGTTGTTCGCACCCGCGATGACCCGATCGCTGAACAATTACATCGAGGCCCAGATTCACGGGACTGTGGACCTGGCCGCCGACGCCGAGGCACTCGTGATTGACCCGGCGTTCGCGGACACCCCAACTGCCGAGGCGCTGATCTCTACTGCCGGGCGCCATGGCCTGAGCATCGAGTGGCATCAGGGAACGGTCCTGGCCCTTTGGGAGGTGCCCCGTACAGCGCCGCAGGTCGTTGACCGAGCGCCGATGCGATGGGAACAACTACTCGGCCGGGGCCGCGCCTACCGACTTGCTCGACTGGTGATCCAACGCCACGCGACCACGAACTCCCGCCTGGACGCTGCGACGATCGGCCAGGCCGCGACGAGCGTCGCCCGCACTCCTGCAACCTGGGCTGAGTGGGGCACTCAGCCAGAGGTCCTCGTGCATCTCAAGGATCTCTGGCTGATGCTCGTCGCACTCGGAAACCCGTCGCGCTGACCGAAAAGACCCCTGGTTCACTTCCGCTTCGCCGGACCGGGCCAGCCACGCACTCCGCCGTCGAAGGGCATCACGCCTAAAGCAGAACAACGCTCAGACGGCCCCAGTTTCGTACGAGCAGCACTCTTCGATCCACTGACGCCTACCAGCAGTTCCGAATCGTGAGCGGCAAAGACGCGGGCAGGGTCGTCGGCGTCCGGGCCGTGAAGGGCGTCGATCAAAGCGTGGATCCGCGGGGTCATCACGAGCAGGTATCGGGCCCGGTGCCCGGGTCGCGCGTTCCCGTAGGCGTGCGGGACACCTCGTGGTGCCAGGACCGCGTCTCCGACGGTTGCCTCGAGCGTCTCATTGCCGAGCTTGAAGCGCAGCGTTCCTTCCAACACGTACCACGCCTCGTCATCGCTGAGATGACGGTGCAGCGGCGCGATCCAGTCGATCTCCGGGGTGCCGGTGTCCGTCCATTCGACGATCACGAAATCCGAGCCCGCGCCACCGATCTGATCACCTGCGAGCGGATGCGAGATGTGTGCCGGCATCGTTACTCCCAAGACAGCATCTCACAGTGCTCCTCCCAAGCGGTGCCGAGAGTTTGCCCTGCGCTTCTGCGGCGGGCAAGGGTCGGACATCCACGGACGGTGAACCGGAGACGCAGAAGCTCGATGAACCCGGACATCGATGCCTGCGTCAGCCTCATAGACTGCCCGCCGTGTCCGCCCGGGAGGTTGACGAGTACCTGAGCACTGTAAAGGAGCCCAAGCGCGACGCGCTTGAATCGCTGCGCACCACGATCCTTGCGACCCTTCCCGACGCCGAACAGGTGATCTCCTATCGCGTTCCCGCCTTCCGCATACACGGTGAGACCGTCGCCGGGTTTGCCGCGTTCAGAGACCACTTGAGCTACCTGCCGTTCAGCGGCTCGGTCCTTGAGCAGCTCGCCGACGAACTTGATGGCTACACGATGACGAAAAGCTCACTGCACTTCACTCCCGAGCACCCCTTGCCCGAGACACTCGTCAAGAGGCTCATCGAAGTGCGCCTCGCCACGACTGGTCGCAGCTCGCGTTAGACCTACGAGCCATTGACGAGACTTCTGGTTCGTCGCCGATGAAGCGCTCTGTCTCTCCGCTGCTGCTTTCGGCGGCCGGATCCCCAAGCCGGCAGCCCAGGCGTAGCGCTGCGGATTCGTGA
>CAXTTD010000256.1:0-5185 GCA_964246945.1 uncultured Solirubrobacteraceae bacterium
CGCGCGCGGGCGCGCCGCCACGGCCCCGGCGAACGGGGCCGCGATCGTGATCTCCTGCGCCACGGCGCGAGTGTAGGCTGCCGGTGGATGGCCGAGCCGCTGTGGACGCCGAGCGTGCAGGAGGTGCAGGACGCGACGATCACCCGGTATGCCGAGTCGCTCGGACGACCCGCCGATGACTACGCGGCGCTGTGGCGCTGGTCGGTGGCGGACCTCGACGGGTTCTGGAACTCGATCGTCGACCACTTCGGGGTCGACCTCGGTCCCGGGCGCGGCCCCGTGCTCGGCTCGCGGGCGATGCCGGGCGCCGAGTGGTTCCCCGGCGCGACCGTCTCCTACCCCGAGCATGTGTTCCGCGACCGCGATCCTGACGCGGTGGCGATCCGCCACGCCTCGGAGGCGCGCGACGGGATCGGGGAGTGGACGTGGGGGCAGCTCCGGCTCGAGGTCGCCCGGATCGCCGCCGGCCTCGCCGGCTGCGGGGTCGGCCGCGGGGACCGGGTGTGCGCGTACATGGGCAACATCCCGGAGACGGCCGCGGCGTTCCTCGCCTGCGCGTCGCTCGGCGCGGTGTGGTCCTCGGCGGCCCCGGAGTTCGGGGCGCGCAGTGTCATCGACCGCTTCGCCCAGGTGGAGCCGACGGTGCTGCTGGCGATCGACGGCTACCGCTACGGGGGCCGGGACTTCGACCGGGGTCCGGTGGTCGACGAGATCGCCGCGGCGCTTCCGGGGTCCACCCGGGTCGTCCGCTTCGGCTACCTCGACGGCTCGGGCTGGGAGGACGGGTTCCTCGGACCGGCCGACTCGGTGCTCACGTGCGAGCGGGTGGCGTTCGGGGACCCGCTGTGGGTGCTCTACAGCTCCGGCACCACCGGGCTGCCCAAGCCGATCGTGCACAGCCACGGGGGCATCCTGCTCGAGCAGGTGAAGGGCGGGAACCTGCACGCCAACGCGCAGGTCGACGACCGGGTGTTCTGGTTCACCACCACCGGCTGGATGATGTGGAACTTCCTGGTCGGGATCCTGCTCACCCCGGCCTCGATCGTGCTCTTCGACGGCAACCCCGGCTACCCGTCGCTCGACCGGCTGTGGGAGCTCGCGGAGGCGGCGGGGATCACCACGTTCGGGACGAGCGCCGCGTTCATCGCCTCGTGCATGAAGGCGGGGGTCGAGCCGCGGGGTAACGGGCGGACGCTGAGCGCGCTGCGGGCGGTCGGATCGACCGGCTCGCCGCTCTCGCCCGAGGGGTTCCGCTGGGTCTACGACTCGGTGGGCTCCGACACGTGGCTGTTCTCGACCTCCGGGGGCACCGACGTGTGCAGCTCGTTCGTCGGCGGGGTGCCGACGCTGCCCGTCCACCTCGGCGAGCTGCAGGCCCGCTGCCTGGGCTGCGCGGTGGAGGCGTGGTCGCCGGAGGGCGAGCCGCTGATCGGCGAGGTGGGGGAGCTCGTGGTGACCGCGCCGATGCCCTCGATGCCGATCGCGCTGTGGGGCGACGCCGACGGCTCGCGGCTGCGCGAGGCGTACTTCGAGATGTTCCCCGGCGTGTGGCGCCACGGGGACTGGATCGAGATCACCGACCGCGGCACCGCGATCATTTACGGGCGCTCGGACTCGACGATCAACCGCGGCGGGGTGCGGATGGGTACCGCCGAGATCTACCGAGCGGTGCTGGAGGTCGACGCGGTGCTCGACGCCCTGGTGGTCGACCTGCCGCGGGAGGGTGGGGAGAACTGGATGCCGCTGTACGTGGTGCTGCGCGAGGGGGTGTCACTGGATGATTCGCTCGTCTCCGAGATCCGCGCCCGGGTGCGTCGCGACTGTTCGCCGCGGCACGTGCCCGACGAGGTGGTCCAGATCGCCGCCGTCCCCCGAACGCTGAGCGGCAAGGTGCTCGAGGTGCCGGTGAAGCGGCTGCTGATGGGGGCCCCCATCTCCGAGGTGGTGTCGAGAGACTCGTTGGCCAACCCTGAAGCGCTTGAATATTTCGAACGGCTGGGGGGTGAATCGGCGGCGCCCGAGGACTCAGGGTAGGTGTGCGCGATAAGGGAACAGCGGATGCCCTTATCGCTCAACTCGCTGCGCGGCAGTACGGGCATATCACCCGCGCGCAGCTGCTGGCCGCGGGACTCGCCGCCCGCACGATCACGGCGCGGATCGCGGCCGGCCGCCTGGTGCCCGTGCACCCCGGCGTCTACGCGCTCGGGTACCACCGGGTCGAGCCGGTCGCCCGGGCGATGGCGGCGGTCCTCGCCTGCGGCCGGGGCGCGGTGCTGAGCCACGACTCGGCACTCGCTCTGTGGGGGCTGCGCCGCTGGCCCCACGAGCCCGAGGT
This sequence comes from uncultured Solirubrobacteraceae bacterium, assembly GCA_964246945.1. Lineage (GTDB taxonomy): Bacteria > Actinomycetota > Thermoleophilia > Solirubrobacterales > Solirubrobacteraceae > Palsa-465. The sequence continues at coordinate 2,336 of CAXTTD010000256.1, forward strand.
GATCGCCCCCGGCTGCGTGCGCCGCCCCGGGATCGTTAGTCACCGCTCGCGCACCCTCACCGCCGCCGACATCACCGTCGAGCTCGGCGTTCCGGTCACCCGCCCCGCCCGGGCGCTCGCCGATATGGGCCGCCGGCTCACGCCGCGCCAGCGCACCCGGCTCACCAACGAGGCGCGGCTGAAGCACATCCTCAGCGGCGAGGAGGCGAGCGCGCTCCTGCATCATCACCGTCACGCCACCCGCAGCGGCGGCGAGGACGATCTGCAGCGCTGGATCGAGCGCTACGACCTTCCGCAGCCGATCATCAATGCCACGGTAGACGGCCGCGAGGTCGACGCCTACTTCCCGGAGCAGCGGGTGATCGTCGAGCTCGACGACTTTGCGACTCACGGCGACCCGGCGACGTTCGCCTCTGACCGCGAACGGGATGCCGCGGGCCTCGACCTCGACCTGCTGACGGTGCGGCTCGTCCGCGACCGGCTCACCGCCGCAGAGGCCGCGCGGCTGCGTCGGATCCTCGACCGACGTGAGCGATGAGGGTTCAGCCCCGACCCGGATCGCGCACCTCGACCGGGAGCGCCGGCGACCGGCGCGTCCTACCCTGCTCTTACGAGCCTCTTCCCGAACTCTTGCGGGTTCCTCACCGGGTAGTGGTCCCATGTACAACGGACGTTGCCGTTCCCCGATACCAAAGGACACAGCCACACCATGCGCAGACTGAGCCGGTGGATCCCCCTCATCGGCGGTGCCATCGCGGCGGCGATCATCGTGGTGATCATCGTCACCAACGGGAACCACTCGAAGACGGTGACCACGACGGTCGTGCAGACCGCGTCGGGCACCGCTCAGCAGACCTCGTTCTCAAACTCGAGCGGCGGGAAGTCGATCAACCAGATCTACCAGCAGGACGGACCGGGCGTGGTCGACATCCTCGTCAAGGCCAAGACGTCAGGCTCGTCGAGCGGCGGGATCTTCGGCGGCAGCAGCGGCGGTTATGAGGAGGGCGAGGGCGCCGGGGTCGTCTACAACTCCTCGGGTTACATCCTCACCGATGAGCACGTGATCGACAATGCCGTCCAGGTGGTCGTCACCTTCCAGGACGGGCGCAAGGTCGCGGCCAAGGTGATCGGCTCCGATGCTTCCTCAGACGTTGGCGTGATCAAGGTGAACGTCCCGAGCTCCGAGCTACATCCGATCACGTTTGCCAACTCCGACGACGCCCAGGTCGGCGATCCGGTGGTGGCGATCGGCAGCCCGTTCAGCTATCCCGAGACGGTGACCTCGGGGATCGTTAGTCAGACCGGCCGCGTGATCGAGGCGCCAACGACACCGAAGCCCTACAGCATTCCCGACGCGATCCAGACCGACGCGGCGATCAACCCCGGCAACTCGGGGGGCCCGCTGCTCAACGCCACCGGGGACGTGCTCGGCCTCAACGATCAGATCGAGACCGACGAGACCAACACGTCGACCGGTCAGGGGCAGAACGCCGGCATCGGGTTCGCGACGCCGGCAAACGAGGACGTGAAGGTCGCCAACGAGATCATCGCCGGCAAGACCGTCCAGCACGCGTACCTGGGCATCGAGTCAACAAGGGCGGAGGCCAGTACTGAGTCGCTCTCGACCCAGAACGCGACTGGGATCACGGTCGGCCCGGTCACGTCCGGCGGACCAGCCGCGAAGGCCGGCGTCCAGACGGGCGACGTGATCAAACGGATCAACTCGACGACCATCACGTCCTTCGACCAGCTGGTCTCGCTGCTTGCCCGTTTCAACCCGGGGCAGAAGGTGAACCTCACCGTCGACCGCTCCGGTCAGACCAAGCAGATCACGGTGACGCTGGGCAACCGCCCGAAGGCTCAGGGATCCGGGGGTTGATCGAACGCGCCGCCGGCCGGCCCGCCGCAGACAGGGTCAGCCGGTGGCGTTCTGGGCGGCCAGCGCCAGCGTGCGCTCCATGAGCTCCACGTGCACGCCGCGGGTCCGTCCGGTGCGCCGCGTCCAGCGGCCGTCGGACCCCATCGTCCAGCCGTAGGTGTCGTCGTGCAGGCAGCGCTCGAGCGTGTCGGCGAGCTCCGCCTGCAGCTCCGCTCCCCCGACCGGGGTGATCAGCTCGACCCGGGTGTCGAGGTTGCGCGGCATCATGTCGGCCGAGCCGATGTAGTAGCGCGCCTCGCCGCCGCGGTGGAAGGCGAAGATCCGCGAGTGCTCGAGGAAGCGACCCACCACCGACACGACCTCGATCGACTCCGACACCCCCTCGAGGCCCGGCACTAGGCAGCAGATCCCCCGCACGTTGAGCGAGATCGGCACCCCCGTCTGCGCGGCCCGGTAGAGGCCGCGGATGATCTTGCGGTCGACCAGCGAGTTCATCTTCATCACGATCCGGGCCTCGTGGTCGCCGTCGGCGTAGGCCTCGGCGGTGCGCTCGATCTCCGCGAGCAGGGGCTCGCGCATCCATGTCGGGGCGACCAGCGTGCGCCGCTGCGGCGCGGGGTGGCCGTACCCGGTGAGCGTGTTGAACAGGTTGGCGACCTCCTCGCCGATCTCCCGGTCGGCGGTGAAGAAGCCGAAATCCTCGTAGAGCCGGGCGGTCTTGGCATTGAAGTTGCCGGTCCCGATCATCACGTAGTTGCGCACGCCGTCGCGCTCGCGGCGGACGATGAGGATCGTCTTGGCGTGCGTCTTGAGGCCGGGGATGCCGTGCACGACGTGGGCGCCGGCCTCCTCGAGGGCGCGTGACCAGTGAATGTTGCGCCGCTCATCGAAGCGCGCCTTGAGCTCGACCATGCACACCGCCTGCTTGCCCTTCTCGGCGGCGGCGATCAGCGAGGGCACGAGCGTCGAGT
>CAXTTD010000257.1:0-5183 GCA_964246945.1 uncultured Solirubrobacteraceae bacterium
TCCGCTTCTACGACGCGGCCGACCGCTTCCTGGCCCGCCACCTCGGCGGCGGCGAGCGACGGGCACGCCGCCGACGTGACGGTGAGCCTCACCGACGGGGCGAGCAGCGCGCCGGGCCCGCGAAGCGTGTTCCGTTACGTCAAGCAGGCCGCGCGCACCGCGGTCCCGACGGTCCAGGCGATCTCACCCGAGGGCGGCTTCTCGGGCGGGGGCACCCGGGTCACGGTGTTCGGCAGCGGCTTCGCGGACGCGCGCACGGTGAGCCTCGGCGGCGTGCGGGTGCCGTTCCGGGTGACCGGCCCGGACCGCCTGACCCTGATCACCCCGCCGCGCAGCACGCGGACGGCGTGCGTGGCGCTGCCCCGCCGTGGGGTCTATCGGGGGGAGTCGGCGGCCAACGACATCTGCCAGGTCCACCTGAGCGTCCGCGGCACGCGCGGCGCGAGCCCCGAGGCTCGGATTCGACCTCCCTATGAGGGGTCGCTGGCCACCGACGTCGAGGGCGTCGTCCACGCCCCGGCCGACTGCGGCTGCGAGCTCGCGGAGGCCTCCGACGAGTTCGACTACGCGCCCCACCCGGTGATCACGTCGGTCTCGACCAACTCCGGATCCACCTCACTGGCCAACGAGCACGGGGGCACCGTGATCACTGTCCGCGGTGCGGGACTCAACCCGTTCACGCTCGCCTACGCGGACTTCGGCGCTCCCGGGGAGTTCGCCTCGGAGGCGAGCGACTACGTGTACGGCACCGGCACCAGACTGCAGATCCGCGCCCCGCGTCAGACGCTCACCGCCGCTCCGGACCGCCTGCCGTTCGCGGTCCGCACGACCGCCGGGCTCTCGAACCGCCTCGTCGTCACCTACGCCGGCGTCCCCGCCATCGCGAGCGTGGTCACCCCGCAGGACCCGCGCAACCTGAGCGGGATCTACGGCGCCGCGGACACCGGGGGCACGCCGCTGCGGGTCAACGGCGTCGGACTCGGCGAGCAGGTGCTCGGCGTCGAGTTCATCGAGCCGGGCGACGAGCCGCTGTCGCTCGGCACCCAGTACCAGTTCGCCGTTTCCCGCACCGGCCGGGAGCTGCTCACCCGGACGGTGTCCGAGAATCCGGCGCGCGTCGCGATCGAGGCGTGCACCGTCACGGGGTGCACGAGGACCGGCACCGGCAACCGCCTGTGGCTCTACGCGGCGGGCGCGCCCAGCGTCTCCGCGCTCGCTCCGAGCTCGGGACCGGCCGCCGGGGGCACCGCGGTGGCGATCGAGGGCGAGAACCTCGGCTGCGCGCTGTCCGCCTCGTTCGGCAGCGGCCCCGCGGTTCCGATCACGCCCGTGAAGACGCTGCTGCCGTGCGGCTCCAGCCAGCTCCTCGAGGCGAAGGCCCCGCCGGGGCTCACCGGCACCAGCGTGCCGGTGATCGTGCAGACCGTCGCCGGCTTCTACACCGGCGCCGCACCGGTCTCGACGGCGTCGTTCAGTTACCACTGAAGCCTCGGGCCGCGACTGATTCACGGTGCCGGGGAGCGGAAAGCACCGAGACGAACCCATTCGATCTCGGCAGCAGAGGACACTCTTATGACGACGCCCGTCGCTCAATCCGGAACCTTCGCCCTCGGCGGCGATCTCACCGTCAACCGTCTCGGCTACGGGACGATGCAGCTCACCGGCGACGGGGTATGGGGACCTCCCGACGATCGTGAGCAGGCCATCCGCGTGCTGCGCTCGGCGGTGGCGCAGGGCGTGAACCTCCTCGACACCGCCGACTCCTACGGTCCGACCGTCGCCGAGGAACTCATCCACGAGGCCCTGCATCCCTATTCCGAGGATCTTGTGATCGCCACCAAGGCGGGCCTCACCCGGCCCGGCCCCGGCGATTGGCAGCCGGTGGGCCGCCCCGAGTACCTGCGCCAGCAGTGCGAGCTCTCCCTGCGCCGGCTCGGCGTCGAGCGGATCGATCTCTTCCAACTGCACCGGATTGACCCGGCGGTCCCGGTCGCCGAGTCGCTGGGAGCGCTCGTCGAGCTCCAGGACGCGGGCAAGATCCGCCACATCGGCCTCTCGGAGGTGTCGGTCGACGAGCTCAAGCAAGCCCAGCAGACGGCGCGGATCGTCTCGGTGCAGAACCTCTACAACCTCGCCGACCAGTCCGCGGAGGAGCTGCTCGAGCATTGCCAGGCCGAGCAGATCGGCTTCATCCCGTGGTTCCCGCTGGCCACCGGCAAGCTCGCCCGCGACGGCGGGCCTCTGGACGAGATCGCCCGTGAGATCGACGTGACGCCCTCGCAGCTCGCGCTCGCCTGGCTGCTGCGCCGCTCGCCGGTGCTGCTGCCGATTCCCGGGACCTCGAGCGTCTCCCACCTCGAGGACAACCTCAAAGCGGCCTCGATCGAGCTCACCGACGACCAGTTCGAGCGCCTGAGCGCCGCCGCCGGCTGAACGTCGGCTGGGACGGGCGGCGTGCCCGCCCGGGGCCCGAGCGGCCGGCGCCCTGGGCGGGCGCCGGCCGCGGACAGGCGCGCGCAGGCGGCCGGCTCGGGGTCGGGGACGATCCGGATGTAGGGCTTGGGCGACTCCCAGCCCTCGGGCCACAGCTCCTTGGCCTGGTCGTTGGACACCGAGCCGGCGATGATGACGTCCTCGCCGCGGTGCCACTGGGCGGGGGTGGCGACCTTGTGCTCGGCGGTGAGCTTCAGCGAGTCGACGACGCGCAGGACCTCGTCGAAATTGCGCCCGACGGTCATCGGGTACACCAGCACCAGCTTCACCTTCTTATCCGGCCCGATCACGAACACGTTGCGCACCGTCTGATTGTCGGCGGGAGTGCGCGCGCTCGCGTCGCCGCTCACGTCGGCCGGCAGCATGTCGTAGAGCTTGGCGACCGTGAAGTCGGCATCGGAGATGATGGGGTAGTTGGGCGCTGTGCCCTGAGTCTCCTCGATGTCCTTGGACCAGCCCTGGTTGTCGCCGACGCTGTCGACCGAGAGGCCGATCACCTTCACGCCGCGCTTGTCGAACTCGGGCTTGATCTGAGCCATGTAGCCGAGCTCGGTGGTGCACACCGGGGTGTAGCTCTTGGGGTGGGAGAACAGGACGGCCCAGGAGTCGCCGATCCAGTCGTGGAAGCTGATGTGGCCCTCGGTGGTCTCGGCCTCGAAGTCAGGGGCGGTGGCCCCGATCTGCAACGTCATGGCGTCTCTCCTGGCATTTGTCGAGTGATCTGGTTGCCATTGTGCCCGAACGCGTGGCGCGGCGATCGGAGACGGTGGATCGCAGCATAGGCACCGGCGGAAGGCGGTCCGGGATCGCGGCGGCGACTGATCGGCCGCGCAAGCTTGCTAACCTAATGCTTGCCAGCAAGCAAGCATCTGGATCCACTGAATCCATGACCTCAACCGCCCCCGCCACCGCCCTCCTCGATACCGACTCCGCGACCCGTCTGCGGGCCAGCATCGGCCGCCTGTCTCGGTTGCTGCGCGCGACCCCTTCGGGCCTCGCCGCCGGGCTGTCGCCGACGCGCAGCGGGCTGCTGCTCGCGATCGACCGGCGCGGCCCGGTGCGCCTCAGCGAGATCGGAGAGGCCGAGGGGCTCAACCCGTCGATGCTCTCGCGCTCGGTGACCCAGCTCGTCGAAGCGGGGCTGGTCGTGCGCACCTCCGACGACGGCGATCGCCGCGCCGCGTGGGTTCGCGCGACCGACGCGGGCCACACGCTCGCGGAGGGCATCCGCCGCGAGCGCACCGACGCCGTCAACGACGCGCTGGTCGCGCTCTCCGCGGAGGAGCGTCACGTGCTCGAGTCGGCGATCCCCGCACTCGAGGCGCTCGCTGTCGAGCTCGCGCAGCCGGGGGTGCGGCGGTGACCCGGGTGTGGAGTGCCGGGCGTACGACCTTCGCCGCGCTCGCGGTCCCCAACTACCGCCGCTTCTTCTACGGGCAGTCGGTCTCGCTCGCCGGCACCTGGATGCAGATGACCGCGCAGTCGTGGCTCGTGCTGACCCTCAGCCACTCGGCGACGATCCTCGGGGTCGTGGTGGCGCTGCAGACGCTGCCGGTGCTCCTGCTCGGCCCCTACGGCGGGGTGATCGCCGACCGGGTCGACAAGCGCCGCCTGATGGTGATCCTGCAGAGCGCCATGGGCGTGCAGGCGCTCGCCCTCGGCCTGCTCACCGTCACCGGCAACGCGCACGTGTGGGAGATCGGCGCCCTCGCATTCGTGCTCGGGCTCAACAACGCGTTCGAGAACCCCGCCCGGCAGTCGTTCATGATGGAGCTCGTCGGCCCCGAGCACCTGCGCAACGCGGTGAGCCTCAACTCAGTGCTCACCAACGTCGCCCGCTCGATCGGCCCCGCGATCGGGGGCGTCCTGATCGCCACCGTCGGCGACGGCACCTGCTTCCTGGTCAACGCGGCGAGCTTCGTCGCGGTCGTGTTCTCGCTCACCACCATGGACCGCACCGCCCTGTCCCCCAGCGTGCCCGCCCAGCGGGCCCGCGGCCAGCTGCGCGAGGGTCTCGCCTACGTGCGCGCGACGCCCGCCCTGATGGTGCCGCTGGTGATGATGGCGATCGCCGGCTGCCTCACCTACGAGTTCCAGGTGACCCTGCCCACGTTGGCCTACAGCGGCCTGCACGCGGGCGCCACCGGCTTTGGCTTCATGACCGCCGCGATGGGCGTGGGCGCGGTGTTCGGCGGCCTGTTCGTGGCGGCCCGGGGCCAGACCGGCCTGCGTCCGCTGGTGATCGCCGCCGGTGGCTTCACCGCCGCGATGGTGTTCGCGACCGCTGCGCCCACCCTGGGAGTCGAGCTGCTCGCGCTCGGCCTGGTCGGCGTCGCGAACATCTCGTTCATGTCGACCGGCAACTCGACTCTGCAGCTCACCGCCGCCCCGGAGATGCGCGGGCGCGTGATGTCGTTGTGGTTCGTCGCCTTCCAGGGCTCGACGCCGATCGGCAGCCCGATCGTCGGCGCGGTGATGGGCGGGGGCGGCGCCCGGGCCGGCCTCGGCCTCGGCGCGGTGACGATCGCCCTGGTCGCGCTCGGTGGCCTGTTCGCGCTGCGCCACCTGCCCGGCGGCGTCGAGCAGTACCTGTCGTTGCGAGGCGAAACGAATGCGACATCGACGCGGGTGGCCGCAAGAGCGGGGTCATCGCCGTCGTCGGCTCCGTCGGCCAAGGTCGCGCACCGCGA
>CAXTTD010000258.1:0-5176 GCA_964246945.1 uncultured Solirubrobacteraceae bacterium
GTTGCCGGTCGGCGGGAGGGCGGGAGCGGGTCCGCCGCTCATACTTCGAGCGTCTCGCCGTCGGGCTGCCCTTCGTAGTGGGAGGGCTCGATCTCGAGCTGCAGCTCGATTCGCCGGACCCGTTCGAACGTCCGCTGGGACAGCGTGCGCTGGGCGGCGAGCAGATCGCCGATCACCCCGAGCGCGCCGAGCAGCATCGCCGCGTTGAACAGCACCGCCCCGGCGATCAGTGACTGGATGTGGCCGCGACCCGCCTCCGAGGGGCTCTCGGCGAAGTACACGAGGAAGCGCACGAACAGCGCCATCGCGGCCAGTCCGACCGGCACCGCCGCGCTCCAGAACACCCGCAGCGGCTCGTACTGGGCGTACACGCGGAGGATCGAGAGCACGTTGCGCCGGATGTAGGTGGGGATCGACGGGGACAGGCGCGAGGCCCGGGTGGTCGGGTTGGTGTCGATCGGCACGCTGTCCACCGCGACGCTCTGCTTGCCCGCCTGGATGATCGACTCGAGTGTGTAGGTGAAGGTGGAGACGACGTGGACCCCGAGCGCCGCCTCGCGGTTGTAGGCGCGGAACCCCGAGGTGGTGTCGGGCACGTCGGTGGAGGAGGCCTGGCGCACCACCCAGGAGCCGAGGCGCTGCAGGCCGCGCTTGGAGGCCGAGAAGTGCTCGTTGACGTGCACGCGGCGGTCCCCGATCACGAGATCGGCGTCGCCGGCGAGGATCGGGGCCGCGAGGCGCGAAATGTCCTCACCCCGGTACTGGCCGTCGGCGTCGGTGTTGACGATCACGTCGGCGCCGAGCTTCAGTCCGGCGTCCAGGCCCGCCTGGAAGGCGGCGGCGAGGCCCCGGTGGCTCGTGAGGCGCACGACGTGCTCGACCCCGTGCTCCCGGGCGACGCGCACCGTCGCGTCGGTGGAGCCGTCGTCGACCACCAGCCATTCCACGACGTCGAACCCGGCGACCGCCCGCGGCAGGTGCGCGAGCGTCTCGGGGAGCTGCTCGGCCTCGTCGAAACACGGGATCTGCACGATCAGCTTCATCACATTCGGACGGTAGCGAGGCGAGGGTCCGCCCGCCGCCGGCGCCGGCCGGAACTATCCTCAGGTGCAGCGATGTCCCTCACCACCGACACCGATCACCGCCATCTCGCGCGGGCGATCGAGATCGCCGAGCAGGGTCGCGGCCGGGTCTCGCCAAACCCCATGGTCGGCGCGGTGATCGCCGACGGCGAGCGGGTGTTCGGCGAGGGCTTCCACGGCGCCCTCGGCGGTCCCCACGCCGAGGTCGAGGCGATCTCGGCCGCCGGCGGCGCGGTTCTCGCCCGAGCCACCCTGTACGTCTCGCTCGAGCCCTGCTGCCACCACGGCCGCACCCCTCCGTGCACCGACGCCATCCGCAGCTCCGGGATCGGCCGGGTCGTGGTCGCCAGCGAGGACCCCTCAACCCACGCCGCCGGCCGGGGTCTCGGGATCCTGCGCGATGAGGGCATCGAGGTGGTGCTCGCCTCCCCGGAGCTCGCCGACCGGGCGCGGCTGCTCAACCAACCGTTTCGCAAGCACGCCCGCACCGGGCGCCCGTGGGTGCTGTTCAAGTCGGCGATGACCCTCGACGGCAAGGTGGCGAGCCGCAGCGGGGACTCGAAGTGGATCTCCGGCGAACCGAGCCGGGAGCTCGCGCACCGCTGGCGCGCGGACTGCGATGCCGTGGTGGTCGGGATCGGCACCGCCCTCGCCGACGACCCGCAACTCACCGCCCGCATCCCCGGGGTCGTCCGCCAGCCCCGCCGGGTCGTCTTCGACGCGACCGGGCGCCTGCCGCTAGAGAGCCGCCTGGTGAGCGACGCCCGGGAGATCCCGCTCACAGTGGTCGTCTCCCGCGCCGCGCCGCGCTCGGCCACCGACGCGCTGGAGGCCCACGGCGCCGAGGTGATCGTCGCGCCGGGCGAGCACGAGCCCGCCCGGGTGCTCTCCGCGCTGGATCAGCTCGGAGCTGCGGAGATCACCTCGGTGATGCTCGAGGGCGGCCCGCGCCTCGCCGGGGCGTTCCTCGACGCCGGCGAGATCGACGAGGTCCGGCTGTTCCTGGCGCCGGTGATCATCGGTGGCAAGAACGCCCGCGACCCACTTGAGGGCGAGGGCGTCGACCAGGTCGCCGACGCCCTGCGCGCCCACTCGATGCGCTGCGAGAGCATCGGCGAGGACCTGCTCGTCTCGGCGAGGATCCGGGAATGGTGAGCTGAGCCGATGTTGATCAAAATCCGGATTCGTCCGTCTGAAGGACTGTGATGTTCACCGGGCTCATCGCCGACCTCGGGCAGATCGTCGACGCCGAGCACTCCGCCGAGGGAGTGCGGCTCACCGTGGCCAGCGTCCTGTCCTCCGAGCTCGCCGAGGGCGACTCGGTCGCCGTCAACGGGGTGTGCCTCACCGCGACCGCGATCGACGTCCCCGCCGGGGTGTTCCGTGCCGACGTGATGCACGAGACGCTGCGTCGCAGTTCGCTCGCCGAGTACGGATCCGGGCCTCGGCCACCCGCGCCGGTGAACCTCGAGCTCCCGCTGCGTGCCAGCGACCGCCTCGGCGGCCACGTCGTCCAGGGCCACGTCGACGGCGTGGGCACGGTGACCGCGGTCACCGAGGACGGCTTCTCCCGAAGGGTGGAGATCCGCGCGCCCGCGGAGCTTTTGCGCTACGTCGTGGAGAAGGGGTCGATCACCGTGGACGGGATCTCGCTCACGGTCGCCGGCCTCGGTGACGATGGGTTTAGCGTGTCGCTGATCCCGGAAACCCTCACCCGTACCAACCTCGGCGGCGCTGAAGTGGGAACCGTCGTCAACCTGGAGGTCGACGTGCTCGCCAAATACGTGGAGCGGCTGGTGAACCGATGAGCTCGACCCAGGTGCCGATGTCGACGATCGAGGAGGCGCTCGAGGAGCTCTCCGCGGGTCACATGGTCGTCGTCGTCGACGACGAGGACCGGGAGAACGAGGGCGATCTGGTGATGGCCGCCCAGTTCATCACCCCCGACGCGATCAACTTCATGACCCGCCAGGCGGGCGGCCTGATCTGCCTGACGCTCACCCCCGAGCGCTGCGAGGAGCTCGGCCTGGAGCTGATGACGCTCAAGAACGAGTCCGCCCACGAGACCCCGTTCACGGTGATGATCGAGGCCCGGGAGGGCGTGACCAGCGGGATCAGCGTCTCTGACCAGGCCCATACGATGCAGGTCGCCGTCGACCCCACCAAGGGCGCCGCCGACATCGTCCAGCCCGGCCACGTCCATCCGCTGAAGGCCAAGCCCGGCGGGGTGCTGGAGCGCACCGGCCACACCGAGGCGTCGGTCGACCTCGCCCGTCTCGCCGGCCTGAATCCGGCCGGGGTGATCTGCGAGATCCAGAACGAGGACGGCTCGATGGCGCGCGGGGAGGACCTCGCCGTCTACTGCTTCAAGCATCACCTGAAGATGGTCTCGATCGCCGACCTGATCGCCTATCGCCGCCGTCACGACAAGCTCGTCGAGCGCGTCGTGGACACCGCGCTGCCGACCGCCTTCGGAGACTTCGTGGCCGTCGGCTACCGCTCGCTGATCGACGACAAGCACCACGTCGCGCTCGTGAAGGGCGAGGTCGACGGGCGCTCCGACGTGCTCGTGCGCGTCCATTCCGAGTGCCTCACCGGCGACGTCTTCCACTCGCTGCGCTGCGACTGCGGGGAGCAGCTCGACGCGGCCCTGGCGATGATCGAGCAGGAGGGCACCGGCGTGCTGCTCTACCTCAGCCAGGAGGGGCGCGGGATCGGCCTGCTCAACAAGCTCAAGGCGTACAAGCTCCAGGAGCAGGGCTTCGACACCGTCGACGCCAACCTGCGCCTCGGCCTGCCCGCCGACCTGCGCGATTACGGGATCGGCGCCCAGATCCTCGTCGACCTCGGGCTCACCTCGATCCGGATCCTCACCAACAATCCGAAGAAGATCGCGGGGCTCACCGGTCACGGGCTGTCGGTCACCGACCAGATCCCGATCGTGCACGCCTCCAACCCCCACAACGAGGCCTACCTGCGCACCAAGGTCGAGCGGATGGGCCACACCCTGCACCATCAGGGGCTCCCGTTCGACGAGGAGATGCTCGAGCGCGAGGCGCTGGAGGATCTCGAGGCCCGCGGCGAGGACGGCCGGGGTGCCGGCTGAGCGGCGGGTCGCGCTGTGCGTCGCCCGCTTCTACGCCGAGCTCGCCGAGCGCCTCGAGCAGGGGGCGCGCGCCGAGCTCACGCGAGCGGGCGTCGGTGAGGCGGCGATCGAGACGGTCTCCGTCCCCGGGGCCTTCGAGCTGCCGGTGGTGGCCAAGTTCGCTGCCGAGTCGGGTCGGGTCGACGCGGTGGTGTGCCTGGGCGCGGTGATCCGCGGCGAGACCGCCCATTACGACTACGTGTGTCAGGCCGCGAGCGACGGGATCCTGCGCGTGTCGCTCGACACCGGGGTGCCATGCGGTTTCGGCGTGCTCACCGTCGACACCATGGATCAGGCGCTCGCCCGCGTGCACGGCGGCGGTAAGCGCGACAGTGGCGCCCACGCGGTCCAGGCGGTGCTCGCGGCGCTCGAGGCCCGGGACGCTCTCAGCGGCCGGCGGGGCCGCGCGGGCTTCGCCGGCTGAGCGGACTCACGGGTCGCGGCGGCGACGATCTGCAGCACCGCGGAGAAGTGTCCGTGTCCGTGGGCGTGGTCGGCGTGTGAGCGAACGTTGCCCTGGCTCGTGCCGCTCGTGCCGCTCGCGCCGCTCGCGCCGCCGAGTCCGGCGCCGCCCGAGCCGCTGCCGGTCGTCGACGGCGTGGTCGGGGTGCTCGACGTCGTCGGCGTGCTGGTCGTGGCCACCCCCGGGGTCGCCGCGTGCCCGTCGCCGGCGTCGGCGATCGCCTGGTCGAGCAGGATCTTCACCGTCCCGCGCTGGTTTGGGATCTGCAGTCGCTCGCGGAGCACCGGGATCGCCGCCTGCGGATCGCCGCTCAGCACCTCGGAGTCCCCGAGGTCGTACAGCGCGTACGCGTAGGTGGGGCTGTCCGAGGGCGCCGCGGAGACGGCCGCCTTGAGCTCCGGGATCGCCGAGGCATAGTTCCCGGCGAGCAGCTCGGCATGGCCGGTGTCCTCGAGCTCCTCGGGGGTCGGCGCGGCGGTGCTCGTC
>CAXTTD010000259.1:0-5166 GCA_964246945.1 uncultured Solirubrobacteraceae bacterium
CCGCCGGAGATCGCCACCACCGCGGCGACCGCGATGATGTATCCGACGCACAGCACCACCGCCGTCACGACCGCGCTGTAACCGCCGAACGCTCTGCCGATGAAGGTCACGAACGAGCCGGTCGACGGCCGCGAGCGGGAGAACTGGCTGATCGTGTTGCCCAGCAGCGCGATCGCGATCGTCGCCGCGATCACGGTCAACGGCGCGGCGATCCCGGCGGTGGCCACGATCGTCGCGAACGAGAAGAAGAAACTCATCGCCGGCGCCATGTCGGCCAGCGTGAGGGCGGCGATATCGAAGTCGTTGAGGACTCCTCGCGCCAACCGGCCGTCGTCTGACGGTGGCGGGCCCACCGCCTCCCTGGAACCAGCGCCGGTGATCGCCATGAGCTATCCCCCTTCTCCGAATAGACCGCCGTGAAGCCGGAGCATATATTTCTTCGTCAGCGAGCTGGCTGAATCTGGAGTGGGCGGCCGGCTCAGCCCCGGGGATTGCCGCGAACAGGGAACGCATCCATGAGCATGTCGAGCTGTCCCAGGGTGTGGCGAACGTAGCTCTGGTCGGTCGCGATGTGATCGAAGCTGAGGGTGGCTCCGATGTGCTCCCGGATAAACCCGGTGACCGCGCCGTGCCCGTTGGCGAGCGTGATCGCCACGCGAAATTGATCTTCGATGTGTTCGAGGGTCGCGTCTCCAGAGAGGTCGCGATCCAAGGTCCGAAGCTGGTCCCGAAACCCCGCCAGGTCGGTCGTGAAAAGCGAGAGTCGATGCTGAGCGGTGAAGGCGCCCGTGCTCCCCACGCTGAGCTCGGCGGCAGCAATCAGCCAGTTCGCGTCACTTCCCGTCGTGATCTCTGGGAACTCGTAGCCCTCCACCAGGAGCGCGAGGTCCAACCCGTCCCCGCGGATCGCGAGCTCAGCCGTCATCGGCAGGACCGTACCTGGCCAGCATGGCTCACGACCCACCTCTGCTTCGCCCCGAGCGGGCATCTCGTCGGTGCCGCCGCCATCCACCGCCGCGCCAGCAGCGCGGCAGCCGTCACAGTCGATCCAATCCTCGTGCGAGCAGACGTGAGGGCAGCCGCCGCCGCCGCGTCGAATACGGTCTCGGATTGGTGAGGAGGCGGCGCCGACGGAGGCCTATGCAGCGCTGCCTCGGCGCCAGGTTGTGGCGTATGACCCTTCCTGGCTGCCCCGAGTCAGCAATGTGAGAGGCCCATCGTGTCTCGAGGTGCCGCCCGGAATCGGCAGCGCGGCAGACTTTGCGCCAGCCGACTCGCATGACGGGTGACCTCCCGCTGCTGGGTTTCGGCCTTCCGGTGTCCGGACCCTGGGCGACTCCGGCGACGATCTCTCACATCGCCCGCCGCGCCGAAGCGCGTGGTTACGCGTCGCTGTGGACGTTGCAGCGCGTGCTCTCTCCCGTCTCCGGCGAGCACGGCCCGCCGCACGAGTCGGTCCTTGACCCGGTCGTTCCGCCGGCGTTCGTTGCCGGGCACTCCGGTCGCATCCGTCTCGGAACGTCGACCATCTGCGCGCCGTTCGTCGGCCCCGCCACCGCGCACTCCTCGGGCATCCACCCCGACCCGATGCCGACGTTGAGCCGGCCGGCCGAGAGCTGCTCGATCGTGGCGAGTTCCGTGGCGAACACGCCGGGCGCGTGGAACGGCGTGTTAGTGATGCTCATCTCGATCCGCACCTGCTTCGTCCTCGCGGCCAGCCACTGGCGCAGCGGCCAACCCTGAAATCCTCGAGCTCCTTGACGGTGACCTCATCACGGACGTTCGGCAGGTACAAAGCGAGCTTCACGGGACTTTGCCTCCTCGGGCAGGTCACCAGCGGGCGTTGCCCACACCCGGGCTTCCACGTCACACCCGGTGCGGGGTCGACGATCGCCACCGGCGCTGACGCCGTGATCCGGTCCCACTGCTTCCCGGGAGCGACTACCACCGCCTGCAGCGACGCGACATCGCCGACCAGAGGCTCGACGTCGTCGGCGTGGTCGGGATCGGTCACGACGACGGCGGTCTCGCTGTGCTCGAGGACATAGGCGATCTTGTCGCGGTGCAGGCGAGCGTTGACCGGCACGGCCACGAGGCCGGCGTGCCAGATCGCGCACAGCGCCTCGACGTACTCAGGCCGGTTGCGCATGATGATCGCCACCCGGTCACCGGCCGACAGGCCGAACGGGTCACGCAAGCCGGCCGCGGCTGCCGCGGCCCGAGCCGCGAACTCGGCCCACCTCACGTGCACGCGCTCGCCGGCGGCGAGCGCCGGCGCCTGGGGCCTCAGCTGGGCGTGGCGCGCCAACCAGACGGCCAGGTTCATATCACGATGCCGCAGTCGCCCGCGGCCCTGTCGGCCGAAGCGCTCTCATCCTCACCGGCAGCCTATGTCCCAGCCGCCGCCCTCGCAACTGGTTGCCGATCGAGCAGGCGCCGGCACTGGGCGCGCGGCGTCGACGTGCCGGGAGCGTCAACATCCCGGGCGATGTCGATCGCGACCTGCACAGGTCGATGAGGCTCGCCGAGAACGAGGCGCGTTCCCGTCTGGCGTCACATGACCATGGGATCCTGTGCACCCTGCACGCCGAGCGGGGCGTCGATGCCGTGCCCGTCGTCTACGCGGTCCTCGATGAATATGCGGGCGTTCCCATCGACCGAGTGAAACCCAAGGCCGGCGGACGACTGCAGCGGGAGCGCAACCTCGCACTGGATCCGCGGGCCACCCTGCTCATCGAGCACTGGGACCGTGACGAGTGGTCGCAGCTGTGGTGGGTTCGCGCTGAACTGCGCTGGCAGATGGCCGGCCCCGAACCGCGAACGGCGGCGCTTGCCGCCCAGCTGGCGGACCGCTTCGCCCAGTACCGCGATCAGCCCTTCGAGCGGATGCTGCTCTTGCGGATCGTCAGCGTCACCGGCTGGACCGCCGCGGACTGATCCGGGGCGTCGTCCCTGTCCGCTGAGACCTGCGGATCAGACACCTGGCCGAAGCGGACGACACCTGTTTTTGAGCCGACCGGTGCCCATTCAAGGGCGGATCCTGACCTGCTGAGCGCGGAAATCGAATATATGCCCCCGTCGGGATCCTGGGCCGCTGGTCTCACTCGACGGCGAGCACCTGCTTCGACAGGCCGGGGTTCAAACCGCGTCGACATGGGTAACACCACAATGAGCATGTTCTGACGGCTGGGGCGTGTGCGCGGAATCGGGTGGGGACGGCACCGGGGGCGAATGCGCCAACGGACTCCGGACTTCATCAACTGAGAGTCCCGACTTGAAGTGGAGTTGCGCGTATGAGTGCGGTGAGCACCTGCGCCGCAGCTCGCCGCAACGCTCTGATGCCCTAACGAAGGCTGTTGCCGTGAAGGCTGTGATCTCGCCGGATGATTCGGGCTTCGCTGAGGCCGTCAAGAACAACTCCAGCGTCTCGTCGATGCGCCGCAAAGTTGTCGTCAGCGTCGGGGGCACGCTCCTCGTCGCTGGCCTGCTGACGCACGTGCTGATCGGGCGGGGAGGACAGTTCAGCGCGGCCTTGCGGACCGCCCCGGTCACTCTGGTGACGCTCTCCGTCCTGCTGCAGATCGTCGCGGTGCTGGCACGCACCGAGGCGTGGACGATTTGCGTGAGCGCCGCCGGCGGCACGGTCAGGCGACGCGTGCAGTTCCGCGCGGCTGCGTTCGGTTGCGTTGCAAGCATCATCAATGGCTCGGTTGGCATGGCGGTGCGAATCGGGTCGCTGCGCCGGGCTGCCCCGCAGCAGACGCCGCGCGCGCCGGCGCTCGTGGCGGCCGAGGTGCCGATCATCACCGTTGAGCTGGCCCTGGTTGCGATCTTCTCGTTCACCCTCATCGCGCCGCTGGGCGTCCCGCTGTGGGTCCCGGCGATCATCATCGCGGTGGTGGCCGGACTCACCGCCGGGCTGCGGCGCGTTTCCGGGCGTTACCGAACCGGGCTTGGAGCCGGGTTGGCGGTTCTGCGGATGCGGAGTCGTGGCCGGCTGATCTTCTTCGCGGTGCTGGCCGTGTGTATGCAGGTGTTGCGCAACTGGCTGATGCTCCGGGCGGTCGGGGTGGACGTCTCAATGTTCGACGCGATGGCCCTGCTGATCGTGATCTTCACGGTAGGCCAGCTCCCGATCGGCCCCAGTACCGGCCCGGCTGCCACCGTCCTCATCCTCGGCGCCCATGGTGTCGCCGCCACCGCCGCCGCTGGCGTGCTGGTCACGCTTACCGGCATCATCGGATCTCTGGTCTTCGCCGCCTGGGCGACCGTCGTCCACGTGACCAGCCGTCGTCGGCGCTCCATGACACCCGAGGACAAGGGTCCCGTCCTGGCGCCGCCGATCGCGACACGAGAGGCCTGAACCCCTGAACCGCCGGGACTTCGCCCCCTGTGGTTGGTTTGACAAGTACTGGATGACCGGCGACTGGCGGGGCGTGGATGGCGGTTGGCGGCGCAGCAGGTCGTACTGGTGGTCCGGCGGGGCGGAGCGCCCGAGCAACGTCGACTGACCGAATCTTGAGTCCGCCACCTCCGCCGCTCCGAGGTCGCGGCGGCTCGCTTCGACGGCCGCTCGGCCTACGCTCCCAGGCCTATTGGTCGCGGTGGCGCAGGCGGGTGATGAGGTAGGCGATGACCGCGAGGTTGAGCGCGAGCCCAAGGGCCATCAGAACGCTCGGGTTCTTGATGATCTCATCGACTTCCGGAATCAGCAGCAGGCTGGTGGCGAAGATGGTGAGGTATTCGCCCCAACGCCGGCGGCGCCACAGCCCATAGGCTTCGGCGGCTTCCAGCAGCCCGTAGCCCAGTGCGATGAGCCCGTAGAGGCGAATCTTCGCGGGGGTGAGGTGGTTCAGCTTGCCGGTGATACGCCCGAGCGTGTTGTGGGAGGGATCGAATCCCAGCGAGCGAGCGAGATGGCTGAACCATCCGCCCCAGTGGGTATGGGTATGGGTCAAAAGCGCAATCCCGATCGCGATGAGCAGGACCGCGCGTAGGGTCCGCTCGACCGCAATCCACGGCAGCAGCCGGTCCTGGCGTCCGCTCGCGCCGGAGGCAGAAGCGGTTGCACCTTGGCGGTCAGACGCCGGAGCGGTCATCAGCAGCGGGGTCGTTCCGCGAAGGTGAGAAACACCGGCTGAGCGCTGCTCAGCGTCTGGCCAGTCG
>CAXTTD010000260.1:0-5146 GCA_964246945.1 uncultured Solirubrobacteraceae bacterium
GCGCAGGCGCGGTCCGACGGGTACCGGCGCCTCGCCGTCGCGGCGAGTGGCGCGCACGAGCACCCCCTCCCCGAGCGGCTCGACCTCGGCCTCGGTGCCGTCGGGCAGGGCGAGCACTCCGTCGCGGCGGTCCAGCGCGATCCGGCCGCCCCGCGCGAGCGCGCCCCATCCGCCGGTCGCCGCGAGCACTCGCCCACTCGGGCTGAGCGCCGCGGCGGGTGCGTTGTGGCGGTCGGTGCGTTCGGCGAACAGCCCGAGGATCCGCGCGTCTCGCTCGAACATCCCCGCCCGCAGCCGCTCCTCGGCGAGCTGGGCGACCATCTGCACGAGCGCGAGCGTGTGCGGGCTGGCGGTGTCGAAGCGTCCGGTGACGTCGACCGCTCCGAGCAGCTCGCCGGTCTCGGGGTCGTGGATCGGGGCGCCCGAGCATTGCCAGCCGTGCACCTCGCAGCGGAAGTGCTCGGCGGAGAACACCTGCACCGCGCAGTCGGCGGCGAGCGCGGTCCCAATTGCGTTGGTGCCCGCCGCGCTCTCCGACCACGCGTGGCCGGGGGTGAAGTGAATCTGCTCGGAGGCCCGCAGCACCTCCGGGTGCCCGTGGGACCACAGCAGGCAGCCCGTCGCGTCGGAGACGACGGCGATGTGGCGTGCCGGGTGCGCAGTTCCACGCGTACGTGGAGAAGGACCCGATCGGCGTCGTCGGCCAGATCATCCCCTGGAACTTCCCGCTGCTGATGGCCGCGTGGAAGCTCGCGCCGGCGCTGGCGGCGGGGGTCACCGTCGTGCTCAAGCCCGCCGAGCAGACTCCGCTCTCCGCGCTGCGGCTCGGCGAGCTCATCCTCGAGGCCGGGGTCCCCGAGGGCGTCGTGAACATCGTCACCGGCTTCGGTGAGGCCGGCGCGGCGCTGGCCGCTCACGACGACGTCGACAAGGTCGCCTTCACGGGCTCCACCGAGGTCGGCAAGGCGATCGTCAAGGCGGCGGCCGGCAACCTGAAGAAGCTCACGCTCGAGCTCGGCGGCAAGTCGCCGAACATCGTGTTCTCGGACGCCGACCTGGAGACCGCGGTCCCCGGTGCGGCGAACGCGATCTTCTTCAACCACGGCCAGTGCTGCTGCGCGGGTTCCCGGCTGTACGTCGAGTCCAAGGACTTCGACAACGTGCTCGAGGGCGTCACCAAGCACGCCGAGTCGATCAAGCTCGGTTCGGGCCAGGATCCGGACACCGACATGGGCCCGCTCGTCTCCCAGGAGCAGCTCGATCGCGTGCAGGGCTTCTTCGAGGCCGGTCGTGAGGAGGGCGCGAACTTCGCCACCGGCGGTTCGCGGGAGGGCAGCGCTGGCTACTTCGTGAAGCCGACGGTGCTCACCGACACCAACCCGAACATGAAGGTCGAGGCCGAGGAGATCTTCGGTCCGGTCGTCACGGTCGCGCCGTTCAAGAGCATCGAGGACGTCATGCCGACGGCCAACGGCTCCAACTACGGCCTCGCCGCGGGCATCTGGACCCAGGACATCTCCAAGGCGCACAGGCTCGCCAAGCGGCTCCGTGCCGGGACGGTGTGGATCAACTGTTACAACGTCTTCGACGCCGCGATGCCGTTCGGCGGCTACAAGGAGTCCGGTTGGGGACGTGAGATGGGTCACGAGGTGTTGGAGAACTACCTCGAGACCAAGTCGGTCTGCGCCCAGCTCTAGGCGCGCCGTCACGACGGACCGGGGCGCGGTCGCGCGAGCGGCCGCGCTCGTGCGGGGGATCGGTATCCGCTGAGGCGGTGCCGGTCCGACCGCCCGCCCGGTGGACCGGCCCGCCCGGTGGACCGGCCCGCCCGGTGGCCGGCACCTAGACTCGACGACGATGCCCAACGGCCTCGTCAACCGCTCGCTCGGACATGTCGCCGAGCGGGTCCCGGGGATCCGGCGGATCCCGGTGGTGGCGCTGCTTTCGGCCGCCGAGGTGGCGATCCTCGCCAAGGACCACGTCCAGCGGCTTACGCCCGCCGAGCGCCGGCGGCTCGTGCACCTGGTGAGGACCGGCCGCGGCCGTCGGGACCGGCTCACCGACAAGGAGCACGCCGAGCTCGAGCGGATCCTCGCGACGCTCGAGCCGCGCCGCCTGTTCGGCGACGCGGCCGGGAAGCTCTCGCCGGTGCCGCTGCCCCAGCGACTGCTCTACGGCAAGCGCGCCTGAGCCAATAGCCCAGCGCTCAGCGTCAATCAGTGACCGGCGGCCGCCTGCGGGTGGCCGATCTCTTTGGCCGCGCGCAGCGCCTCGAGATCTGCCTCGTCGAGCCGCACGTCAGCCACGGCGAGGTTCTCCTCGAGGTGGGCGACCGAGCTCGTGCCCGGAATGAGCAGGATCCGCTCGGAGCGGTGCAGCAGCCAGGCGAGCGCCACCTGGGACGGGGTGACGCCGTGCTTGTCGGCTACCCCGGCGATCGCCGGGTCGGCGGCCAGCGCCTTCGGTCCGCCGCTGAACGCCGAGCCCAGCGGGAAGTACGGCACGTACGCGATCCCCTCGGCATCGCAGTAGTCGACGACCGCCTCGTCCTCCCGGTGCACGAGGCTGTAGGCGTTCTGGACCTCGCCGACGGTCCCGAGCAGCTCCTGGGCAAGCTTGACGCCCTCCAGCGGCACCGTGGAGACGCCGATCAGGTCGAGCTTGCCCTCCTGGCGCATGTCGGCCAGCTCGCCGAGTTGCTCGGGAGTCGGCATCCCGGTGGCGCTCGGACTCTCGCCGCTGTGGATGCGCAGGTTGACGAGATCCATCCGCTCGACGTTCAGCGAGCGCAGGTTGGCCTCGACGTCGGCCCGCAGCGCCGCCGGCGACTGCGCCTCCAGCCATCCGCCGGAGTCGTCACGCCTGGCGCCGACCTTGGTGACGAGCCGGAGGCCCTCCGGGTAGGGGTGCAGCGTCTCGCGGATGAGCTCGTTGACGACGTCGGGGCCGTAGAACTGGGCGGTGTCGATGTGGTCGACGCCGAGCTCGACCGCGCGGCGCAGCACCGCGCGGGCGGCGTCGGGATCGCGCGGGGGACCGAACACGCCGGGTCCGGCGAGCTGCATGGCGCCGAAGCCGATCCGCCGGACCGGCTTGTCGCCGAGGAGTGAGGTGTCTGTATTGGGCATGGACACAGCTTGCGATACCGTCGCCACCCCCACAAGAGGGGAACGCATCATGGGAGTCGCACCACCACCCACCCGCCGCGCGGAGCTCGCCGAGTTCCTGCGCCACCTGCGCGAGCGCACCGCGCCGCAGACGCTCGGCATCGCGCTCGAGTCCACCCGCCGGCGAACGCCTGGCCTGCGTCGTGAGGAGGTCTCCCAGCTCGCCGGCGTCGGCCTCTCCTGGTACACGTGGCTCGAGCAGGGCCGCGACATCACCCCGTCGGCGAGCGTGCTCGACGCGCTCGCGCTCGTCTTCGGTCTCAGCGGCGCCGAGCGCGGCGCCCTGTTCGACCTCGCCGGCGTCGCGGTCCCAGCCGCCGCTGACCCCTACGCCGCCGAGGCCCCGCCCGCGCTCATCGCCTGGGTGGCGGCGCTCGACCCGGTGCCGGCGTGGCTCACCAACCCCCGGACCGACGTGCTCGCCTCGAACCGCGCGGCCGCGGCCGTGGTCGGGATGCCGAGCCGGGGGCCCGACGGCACCCGGAACCTGCTGCGCTCGCTGTTCACCGAGCCGGGTCTGGGCATCGACGGGCGCGAGGGCACCGCCCGCTCCACCCTCGCTCGCTTCCGCGCCGCCCACGCCCGCCGCTACGAGGACCCGGGGTTCCGCACGCTCATCGAGGAGCTGCTGGACTCGAGCGCCCGCTTCCGGGAGCTGTGGCCGCGCCACGAGCTGCTCGACGCCCAGCAGGGAACGAAGGTGTTCGAGCATCCGTCGCTCGGCACGCTCGTCCTGTACCACCTTCAGCTGATCCCGACCAGCGATCGCGAGCTGCGGCTCACCCAGCTCGTCCCTGCCGACGCATCCACCCGCCGGGCCCTCGCGGGGATCGGCGCCTGATGGAGCTCCACGACCGCACCGTGGTCATCACCGGCGCGGCGAGCGGAATCGGTCGCGCGTGCGCGGAGCGCTTCGCCCAGGAGGGCGCGCGGCTGGTGCTCGCCGACCGTGACGAGGCCGCGGTCGACGCCGTCGCCCGGGGGCTCGGCGCCCCCGCCATCGGCGCCGCCGTCGGCCGTGCGCGCGCCATCCGGGCCCTCGTCGACGCCGCCCAGGGCCGTCACGGCCCGATCGACCTGTGGTTCTCCAACGCCGGCATCGGCGGTCCGCCGGGCGGGCCCGAGGCCCCCGACGCCGCGCTCACCCACGCCTGGGAGGTGAACGTGATGGCCCACGTGTGGGCGGCGCGTGCGCTGCTGCCCGAGATGGTCGCCCGCGGCGAGGGCTATCTGGTCTCCACCGCCTCGGCGGCCGGCCTGCTCACCCAGCTCTCGGCGCTCGGCTACACGATGACCAAGCACGCCGCGGTCGCGGTCGCCGAGTGGCTGTCGATCACCTACGCCGACGCCGGGATCAAGGTCTCGTGCGTGTGCCCGCAGGGCGTGAACACTCCGATGCTCGCCTACGCCGCCCGCGAGGACCCGGTCGGCTCCGCGCCGCTGCTCGCCCAGCGGGTGCTCGAGCCCCAGGACGTCGCGGAGTCGATCCTGCAGGGAATCCGCGAGGAGCGGTTCCTCATCCTCCCCCACGAGGAGGTCGCCGAGTACATCGCGTTCAAGGGCGCTCAGCCCGAGCGCTGGCAGGCCGGGATGCGCCGGCTGCTCGCCGAGGCCCGTGCCCAGGCTAACGGTCCCCCGTCGCCCGAGGCCTGACCGCGCGGCTCCCGGCGAACCCGGCCGCCCTCACCAACCGCCCGCGCCGCCGCCGTCCGCACCGCGAGCTCACACCGCCCGCAGTGAGACCGCGAGCGCCTGCCACAGCCCGTCGAGCTCGTCGCGCGCCGCCCGGGCGCCCGGGCGATCGCCGGCGCGCATCGCGTCGTCGAGCGCGCGCAGGGCGGTGAGCATCGGTCGCTCGTCCAGCATCAGCACGCTGCCGCGCGCGGCGTGACTCGCCTCGCCGACCCGCTCGCGGTCCCCGGCGGCGAGACCCGCGTCGAGGTCGGCGAGCGCACGCTCGAGCTCGGTGGCCGCGACGC
>CAXTTD010000261.1:0-5112 GCA_964246945.1 uncultured Solirubrobacteraceae bacterium
GTGAACCCGAGCGAGGTGTAGAGGCCGAGGGCGCGATCGTTCTCCACCGCGACCTCGAGGCCGATCTCGGCGGCACCCTGCTCGCGCAGCTCCCGGCAGGCGCGGCGCAGGGCGTCGCGGCCGATCCCGCGGCCCTGATGCGCGGGGTCGACGGCGAACCCGTAGACGCCCCCGCTGGTCCCGTCGCGGGTCACTCGCATCGTGCCGACGAGCTCGTCGCCGAGCAGGATCGAAAGCGTGCGCGCGTGGGGCTCGATCAGGCGCTCCCCGACGTCGGTGGGCGCGAACCCGAACCCTGAGCTGAGGACGCGGATGACCGCGGCGACGTCCTCGCGGCGCGCGGTGCGCAGCGTGAGCTCCGGGTCGCTCGGGCCGGCGGCCGGCTCCCCCCGGAGCACCAGTGCGTGTTCTGAGTGATCGAGCTCCCCGCCGCGGGCCAGCGCGAGCCCCCGCCCGTCCGCCGACTGCCGGGGCACGATGAGCAGCGGCGTGGGATCGCCGCACTCGCGGCACAGCTCGCGCGCGCCGTCGATCAGCTCGCCGCCGATCCCCTGCCGCCGCGCGCCGGGGTCGACCATCCCCGCGATCTCGATCGTCGCGCCGCCGTGCGCGTACAGCCCGGCGAAGCCGACCAGCGTCTCGTCCTCCCAGGCGAGGAGATCCCGCACCGCGTCGGCGGACCGCGAGCGCAGCGAGCCCCACTCGAGCTTCAGCCGCCCCCCGTCACCCGCGACCACGCGGGCCTCGAGGTCCGCGATCGCCTCGAGCTCGGACGCGGAGAGGCCGTGAGCACGAGCGAGCATGCGGCGACCATACGCGCTCCGGGTCGCCGCGACCCGGAGCGCGCGGGGCGCAGTGCACTACTTGACGGTGACGGTGAGCGTGCGGCTGTACACCGTGGAGCCGGCATCACCGAGCGGCAGCCCGAGCTCGGCACCCGGGTAGGTGTAGGCGAGGCGCAGCGAACCGCTCGAGGGCAGCTTCACGTGAGCGGTGAAGTAGCCGGTCGAGGCGCTCACGGTCTCCGTGTCGATCGTCTTCCAGCTGCCGCCCTTGGCCTTCAGCTGAATGGCGACCTTGCGGGCGCTCGTGCCGAGCTTGGCCCCGAACACCGCCGGCCGGGCCCCGCCCCAGACGTAGGTCGAGGTGCCCTTCTTGGCGGTCTGCGAGGGCAGCCACAGCGGCAGGCGATACGCGTCGTAGCCGGGCTTCGGCTTGCCGTTGGCGTACAGCAGGCCGCTCGCGAACAGGCCGGAGCCCTTGACCACTGGCGGGTCGGCGAGCAGGTACTGGGCGTAGGTCGAGACGCGCGGGTTGCGGTAGCTGAGGTACTCGGCCTCGTTGAGATAGATCGCCGCCGTGGCGGGCGACGGCTTGCCCTTGCCCTTGAACGGTGGGCTGGTGACGAACCCGTACTCGGTGGACCAGACGTTGTAGTTGCGGGTGTGGTGCCAGGCTCGGGTCACCGCGCTCATCTCGCGCGTGAGCCGGCCGATCACCGGCAGCACGATGAAGTCCGACGGAATCTTCGAGCTCGGCTCGTTCGGCGCGTAGGACGAGGCGTACGGGTGCATCGACACCGCACTCGCGTCGAACAGCGCCGGGTTGTCCTTCACGAACGAGCGGCGCGCGCCGGTGCTCGTCGGGCAGTCGGCGTCCTTCGCCGCGGTCCCGGCGATTGGCTGGTTCTTGCCGGTGAGGCAGTACAGGGTGTCGATGTAGCCGATCGGGTTGGAGATCGCGGTGTTGCCGGGCAGGCCCTGCGGGTAGGCGCGGCTCTTGTCGTGGACGCGGCCCTGGCCGGCCAGCTCCCCGATCAGGATCGTCGAGCCCTTCTCGGTCTTCTGCAGGGCGCTCCAGCCGCTGCGCAGCAGGTTGCGGTAGTAGCCCGCGGCGACGTCGTAGCCGATCGAGTGCGCGGTCGCGCCGACGTTCTGAGGGCCGAGCTGCTGGCCCATGTTCGGCTCGTTCCACAGCGACCAGATCTTCACCCGGGGCAGCGCGGTGCTCGAGCCCTTTGGCTTGAAGCGGCCGTCATAGCGGGTGCCGACCGCCTGCACGAACTGCCCGAAGTCGGTGGCGTTGACCTTCCAGCCGAAGCGGCCGTTGAGGAAGCCCTTGGGAACGCCCTTGCCCTGCGCCCACCGCGGCGGGCCGCCGATGATGTTGAGGTCGACCTTCATCCCGGCGCCGGTGATGGCCCTGACCACGGCATCCCACTGTGTCCAGTTGGCCGCGGGGTAGGCCGCGGGGCTCGTCGCGGAGAACTTCGGGGCGCGCGTGGAGTTGGGGTCCGGAGCGACGCTCGACCACGGCAGCACCACCCGCACCGTGGTCGCGCCGAGGGCCTGGAACTGGGCGACGTCGGCGCTCGGGTTGGCGGTGAGCGCGCCGTCCTCGATGAGCGCGACCTGGTTGGTGGACGCCGCGGCCGGGCCGGCGTGCAAGGCGAGCGCCGCGAGCGCGGCCGTCCCGGCCGCCGCGAGCTGGAGTCGACGCGACCGGTGGTGGCCGCGCGCGTGAGTCAGGTTCATGGGCACAGAAACATCCCCCGGCGGGTCGAAGTTGCGCAGTCAGGCGCGAGCCTCGGGGTCGGAGGACCGGTGAGAGCTCGACGGCGGCGTAGGTTACGCTTCCGCGCGGATGCGGGAGCGGACAGGCGTCAGGACCGCGGGGTGCGCTCTCGCCGGCGTTCTCGTCGTGGTCGCGCTTAGCGCCTGCGGCGGCAGCGGCGGGCCCGCGGGCGGCGGCGTCTCGAGTCCTCGCGGGATCGCGACCCCGGGCCCGGACGCGCTCGTCACCCGGGCCACCCGCGCAATCGAGGGCGTGCGCTCGGTGCGTCTGACCGGCACGCTCGACGCCGGTCTCGCCGGCCACCCGCTCGCGCTGCACCTCACGATCGCGAGCGGGCGGGGCGCGATCGGTTCGCTGTCGGAGAGCGGGGTGAGCTTCCGCCTCGTGGTGATCGGCGGCAGCGACTACATCAGGGGCACCACGAGCTTCTGGCGGCAGTACGGCGGGGCGAGCGTCGCCGCCGAGCTGGACGGCCGGTGGCTGCGGGCGCCCCGCTCGAGCGGCGAGTTCGCGTCGCTTCAGACGATTACCGACCTGCACACGCTACTCGGCGCCCTGCTGAACGGACACGGGTCGCTCACCCGGGGGGCGCGGAGCACGATCGACGGTCGGCGCGTGATCGCCCTGAACGATGTCAGCGACCACGGGACGCTGTACGTCGCCACCACCGGCCCGCCGTATCCGATCCGGCTCACCAGGGCCGGCGCCCAGGGGGGCCAGCTCGACTTCGGCGACTTCGGCGCCCGGGTGAGGATCACCGCGCCGGTGCACGTGGTCGCCCTGTCGGACCTCACCGACGGGTAGCCTCGCCCCGCTCAGCGGTCGCCCAGCGTCGCGTGCGAGAGTGAGGGACCGATGAACGCGCTCCGGACACTCGCGTCGGCGCTGGCTCCGCTCTACCGCGCCTGGCAATGGGTCTGGCGGCGGTTGCGCGGGCGGGTGGTGAGCGTGGTGGGCGGCCCCGCGCGGACCCGCGTGGTCGTCCTGTTCGCCGGGGTGCTCGCGCTCTCGAGTGCCCAGATCTCCACCATCGGGGCGGTCGCCCCCCAGCTCGAGTCCTCGCTGCACCTGGACAACACAAAGATCGGGCTGCTCAACTCGGTGACCCTGCTGGTGGCCGCGATCGCGGTGATCCCGTTCGGGCTCGTCGTCGACCGCGTGAAGCGGATCCCGATCCTCTCGGTCTCGATCGTCCTGTGGTCGGTGGCGACGATCCTCGGCGCGGTCGCCTCCACCTACGGCACGCTGCTGCTCACCCGGGTCGTGCTCGGGATCGTCTCGGCGTCGGCGGGTCCGGCGATCGCGTCGCTCACCGGCGACTACTTCCCCTCGCGCGAGCGCGGCCGCGTGTACGGCTACATCCTCACCGGCGAGATCTTCGGTACCGCGATCGGCTTCGTCGTGTGCGGCAACGTGTCGAGTCTGCTCGGCTGGCGGGCGTCGTTCTGGGTGCTCGCCATCCCCGGGTTCTTCCTCGCCCGCGAGCTGTGGCGCACCGTGCCCGAGCCGCGGCGCGGCGGGTTCAGCCGCCTCGAGCGGGGCGTGGTCAACCTCCACGGCCACGAGCGCGCCGGCGACCCCACCGAGGTCCAGGACCCTGGGGCCCGTCGCGCCCAGGATCTCGCCTACGCGATGGCCGAGCGGCAGGGCTACCGGCCCGACCCGCGGCTCGTGCTGCGCCGCGATCCCGACCGCATGTCGCTCGGCGACGCCGTTCGCTACATCGTCAGCATCCCCACCAACCTGCTGCTGATCTTCAGCTCCTCGCTCGGCTACTTCTTCTTCTCGGGGCTGGAGACGTTCGCCACCGTGTTCGTGCGCAGCCACTTCCACGTGAGCCAGGGCGAGGCGACGCTCGTGCTCGGGGTGCTGGTGATCGGCGCGGTCACCGGCACCCTGGCCACCGGGCCGGCGTGCGACTTCCTCACCCGGCGCGGTCATCTCGCGGCCCGCGTGTGGGTCCCCGCGGCCTGCAACCTCGGCGCCGGTCTCGCCCTCATCCCCGGCCTGCTCACCTCCTCGCTGACCACCGCGCTGCCGTTCTGCTTCATCGGCACCGCGCTCATCTCCGCCGCCAATCCGCCGCTCGACGCCGCTCGCCTCGACATCATGCCCTCGGGCCTGTGGGGCCGTGCGGAGTCCACGCGGACGTTCCTGCGCTCGATCGCCCAGGCGGCCGCGCCGCTCGCCTTCGGCGGCGTGGCCGACCTCATTTCGGGCTTCACGCCTCACGGGGCGATCGTCGGTACCCACACCGGTCAGATCGTCTCCGGCACCGGGACCGGCCTACAGGTGAGCTTCCTGATCATGCTGCTCTCGTTGTTCGCCGCCGCCTGGTTCCTGTGGCGCGCGCGGCCCACCTATCCGCAGGACCTCACCACCGCCGCCGCCGGCTTCACCCCGGGCGCTCCCGCGACGCCGTCCCGGGAGCCCGGAGGCGAGATGACCGTCCAGGACCGCCGCGGCGAGGACCCCACCGCCGTCCAGTCCGGCGGCGCGGACCCCACGATCGTGCAGCACGGTGGGGAGGACCCCACC
>CAXTTD010000262.1:0-5087 GCA_964246945.1 uncultured Solirubrobacteraceae bacterium
CGTGTCGACGGGCCGTGGCGTGGCGCTCGTCGCCGAGGCCCGCCTGCGGGGGATCGATGTGAGCTGCGAGGTCACCGCCCATCCCCTGCTTCTGACCGAGGGGGACGCCGAGCGGCTGGGGGCGATCGCCAAGTGCGCGCCGCCGCTGCGTCCTCCGGCCCAGGGCGAGGCGCTGTGGGCGGCGCTCGCCCGTGGCGAGGCGGCGTTCGCGGTTTCCGACCACTCACCGTGCCCACCGGAGCTCAAGCGCGGCGATGCGCTGGCAGCCTGGGGCGGAATCGCGGGCGGGCAGTCGACGCTCGAGCTGATCGTCGGCGAGGCGCCCGCCCGCAGGCTGCCCGCCTCAGAGCTCGCGCGGGTGCTCGGCGGGGGCGCCGCGGCGCGGTTGCGGCTGCCCGGCAAGGGCACGCTGGCGGTGGGCGCCGATGGGGACCTCGCGCTCGTGCGGATGGGAGAGTCACGTCGCCTGGCCCGTGAGGAGCTCCGCGATCGTCACCGCCTGTCCCCGTATGTCGGCCGTGAGCTCACCGCGCAGGTCATCCACACGGTGCTGCGCGGCCGGGTCATCGCCCGGGAGGGCGTGCCCGTGGGCGAACCGGTTGGCCGGCTGCTCACCCGCCCTCAGAATCCGTCGCGCCACACGTCCTTGTAGAGCAGATACTCGGCGCCCGACTCGCCGGCGGCGAACCCCTGTGGGCAGTAGGGGGCCATGTAGATGAAGTCGCCCGCCGACACCGGGTGGGCGTCGCGCTGAAGCGTGTAGACGCCGGCGCCGCGGGTCATGTAGAGGCCGTGCTCCTCGTCGTGGATCTCCACCTGGGGCAGGCCGACGCCGGGGTCGAAGGCCATCAGCGATATCGTGAAGTCGCGCCGCGGGTCCTCGGGATCGAGCAGCTCCCGGCGGCGCAGGCCCGGGGTCGCGGTCTCGCTCGCGTCGATGCGGTCGGCCGACCCGTGTACGGCGGGCGGGTTGCGCAGCCCCGGCCACGTCTCGTAGCGGCGCTTGATCCACAGCAGCTCGGCGGGCCCCTCGGCGGACAGCGAGATGCGCGCGTCGGGCGGCAGGTAGGCGAACGCGCGCGCCCCGAGCCCCGCGGTGAGCGGTCCCGAGCGCACGATCGCGGCGCCGGCGAGGCCGAACAGGAAGGTCTCAAAGCCGGGCGCGATCTCCGCTGAGATCCCGGCCTCGCCGATCCGCACGAGCGTCTGCGCGATCCGCGAGGGGGCCATCCGCGGGGTGACGAACTTCACGAGCTCGGCGCCGGGCAGCGAGGGCAGGCGGCTCACGTAGTGGTTCTCGGGGGCGATCAGCGTGTAGGCGAGCCCCCGATGGCCCCGGGTTTCCGTCATCCGACGACCTGGCGCGGTTGAGCAGCCACGCCGGCGTCGCGCAGGCCGAGCCACACCCGATCGCGAGTGAGCGGCAGCCTCGTGAAGCGTACGCCGGTGGCGTCGCGCACCGCATTGGCGAGCGCCGGCGCCACCGGGTTGAACGGGCTCTCGCTCATCGGCTTGGCCCCCAGCGGACCGCACACCGCGTCGCGCGTGTTGGCGAAGTGGACCTCGGTGCGGGGCAGGTCGGCGAGCACGGGTACGTGGTAGTCGCGCAGCACACGGGTGGTAACGGTTCCGGAGGCGTCGATACGCAGATCCTCGTACATCGCGGCGCCGAGCGCCTGCGCGACGCCCCCCTCCACCTGGCCCCGGCACTGGCGCGGGTTCATCACCGTGCCCGCGTCGACCGCCTGCACACTGTGCAGGATCCGGATCTCCCCGGTGCGCGGCGAGACCGCGACGCGGAACCCCTGGACGTTGAAGGCGACCGAGCGCGCGCGACCATCGCAGGTCCCGGTGGCGCTCAGCGGCGCCTCGCTCACGCGCGTCTCGCGCATCGCGGCGAGCGACTGCGCCGCCGCGAGCACCGCCCGGCCGGCGACCACCACCCCCGTCGACCCGAACGCCCCAGTGTCGTGGCTGACCGCGTCGGTGTCCGCGCTGCGCACGTAGACTCGGGCGGGGTCGATGGAGAGCGCGCCTGCCACGAGCTGCACGTGCACCGTGGAGACGCCCGAGCCGAACTCCGCGGTCCCCACCGCGAGCTCGACGCGTCCGTCGGGCAGCTCGCGAACGGTCGCGTCGGCGTGATGGCCGCCGGGCGGCGTGGAGTCGAGCATCGTCGCCGCGATCCCCTCCCCGAGGAACCATTCGCCGTCGGGGACCGGTCCCGCGCGGGCGCGCGCGAGCGAAGCGTGAACCGCGTCGAGGCACTCGGGGAGGCCGTAGCTGCCGATCTGCACGTCCTCGGGGCTCTCCCGGAAGCTCAGCAGCGGGTCCCCGGGCGCCACCACGTTGGCGCGCACGAACTCGATGGGACCGATCCCGAGCTCGCGGGCGAGCTCATCGAGCGTCGCGTCGATCGCGAACGCGGTCTGGGAGAGCCCGTAGCCGCGCAGCGCCCCCGCGGGCATCGTGTTCGTGTACACGGCGCGGGCGTCGACGCGCTTGTGGGGGCAGCGGTAGAGCGCGAGCGACTCGCCGCAGGCGTGGAAGAGGACGCCCGGTCCGTGGTTGCCGTAGGCGCCGGTGTCGGAGACGATCCGCAGCTCGAGCGCGGTGAGCGTGCCGTCGCTTCGGGCTCCCGCGCGGACGGTGATCCGCATCGGGTGGCGGCTCGTGGTGGCGGTGAACTGCTCCTCGCGGGTGAGCTCGAGGGCGACCGGGCGACCCAGGCGCAGCGCGGCGAGGGCGACGACGTCCTCCACGAGCATCTCCTGCTTGCCGCCGAAGCCGCCGCCGACGCGAGCGCTGAGCACGCGCACCCGGTCGCGGGGGAGCGCGAGGAGGTCGGCGAGCGCGTCGCGGGTGAGGAACGGCGTCTGGCTCGAGGTGCGTACCGTGAGCACCCCGTCGGGCCCCGGCGGCCACGCGATCGCGGCGTGGGTCTCGAGCGCGACGTGGGCGACCCGGTGGCTCTGGAAGGTCCGCTCGATCACCGCGTCGGCGTCGCCGAGACCGGCGGCGAGGTCGCCGATCTCGGAGTCGATCTGGGCAGCGAGGTTGCGCTGCGGGTCGGCGATCCGTGACTCGGGGCCCTTGTCCCCGTGCAGCGCCGGCGCGCCCGGCGCGCTCGCCGCGTCCGGGTCGGTGACCGCCGCCAGTGGCTCGTAGTCGACGTGGCCGGCGGCGGCGGCGAGCTCGGCCTGCCCGGGGGTGTCGGCGATCACCGCCACGACCCGCTGACCGTTGAACCGCACCACGTCGTCGAGCAGCCGGGTGTCGGCCGGATCGTCCTCGGGACGCTCATGGCGGGCACTCGAGTACAGGCGCGCGGGCGCGTCCTCGGGCGCGAGCACCAGCCGCACGCCGTCCATCGCGCGGGCGGCCGTGGCGTTCACGGCACGGACCCGGGCGTGGGGGTGGGGGGAGCGCACGAGCTTCATGTGCAGCACGCCGGCGAGGTCGGTGTCGAGCGTGAACGGCTCGGCGCCGGTGACGATCGCGTGAGCGGCGGGCGCGGGCAGGCTCGCCCCGATCGGGTCCCGACACTCGCGCCGCACTGGATGCGGGGAGCTTTCTTCGAGCTCAGGTCGAACAAGGTTCCCCGCATCGGTCGCCGGCCGCACCGAAGCGGGCGGCGCGGGCGGCGTGGGCGGCGCGGCGGCGGCGATCGCCTCGGCGATCAGGCGGTAGCCGGTGCAGCGGCACAGGCTGCCCTTCAACGCCCGGGGGAGGTCGGCGCGCTGCGCGTCGGTGAGCGCGGCCCCGGTCATGATCATCCCCGCGGTGCAGAACCCGCACTGGAACGCCTGGGTGTCGGCGAACGCGCGCTGCAATGGGTGAAGCCCTTCCGGGTGCCCGGCGCCGAGTCCCTGGATCGTCGTCACCTCGCGGCCGACGGCGCGCTGCGCCGGGGTGATGCAGCTGTGCACGGCGACGCCGTCGAGATGCACGGTGCAGGCGCCGCAATCCCCTGCGTCACAGCCCTTCTTGACCCCGTGGCGCCCGAGCTCCCGCAGGAACGTGCGCAGGCACTGGCCCGGTCGAGGGGTGCGGGTCACCGTGACGCCGTCGACCCTCACGCGCCGGCCTCGAGCTCGCCGCGGACCTCCTCGGCGAGCGTCTCGACGAGATGCGCGCGCCACCGCGGGTCCCCGTGCACGTCGTCGTAGGGCGCGGCGAGGATCGGTGCGAGCGCCGCCGTGAGCTCGGCGGCGTCCGGGAAGGCGGCGAAGCGGATCCGGGCCGGCCGCGGGACCGCCGCGGTGACGGTGAGACTGAACGCGCCCGCGACGCCGCGCCGGCCGACGATCAGCGCCGCCGAGCGTCCGACCGCCGCGAGCGACTGCTGCCGGATCGCCGTGCGCTCGCGCAGAGCGCGGACGGGCAGGTGAATCGCCCGCAGGAGCTCCCCGGGCTCGAGCGAGGTCTCGCCGGGTCCGGTGACGAGCTCAAGGGCGTCGATCGTGCGCCGCCGCTCGCCCATCCAGATCTCACAGCCGGCGTCGAGGGCGACAGCGAGCGCGGCCATCGGCGCCGCGGCGAGGCCGAGGCACAGGTTGCCGCCGACCGTCGCCGCCGGCCACACCTTGTGGGAGCCGAGCAGCGCCTCGCAGCACGGGGTGAACAGCCGGGTGGCTGGCCACCCGGCGGGACCCGCGAACCCGGCAAGCTGCGCGAACGTGCACGTCGCGGCGATCGCGAGGCCGTCCGGCGTGACTGTGATCGCCGGCCAGTCCAGCGCGGTGAGGTCGTGCAGCCGCTCGACGCCCGGCTGAGGCGCCGAGAACAGCCACGTCCCCCCGGCGAGGAATGCGTCGCCGGTCCGGAAGTCGCCGGGACGGGCGGGGATCAGCGCCGTCACTCCGGGGAGGTCCATCAGAGCGTCGCCTGCAGCGTCCGCGCCGCGGCCCCGGCGCCGGCGGCGAGCGCCGCCGGGTCGGCGGTGGTGAGCGCGCCGCGGTGGACGATCGCCCGCCCGCCGACGTACAGCCGCTCGAGCGCCGGCGCGCCGAGCACGAGGGTCGCCACCGGGTCGGCGATCCCCTCGCCGGCGAGACCGTCGACCCGCCACAGGGCGAGATCAGCGA
>CAXTTD010000263.1:0-5072 GCA_964246945.1 uncultured Solirubrobacteraceae bacterium
CGCTGACCGACGAGGGCGCGATCGTCGTGCTCGCGACCGACGCCAACCCAGGCACCGCGCCCGTGTTCTCGATCCCGCTCGTGATCGGGCTGGCGGCGCGGCTCTACGGGTTCGGCGTGCTCGAGACGCTCGGCATGGCGACGCTGAACGCCGCCTGGGTGCTTGACCTGGCCCACGATCGCGGCTCGATCGAGGCCGGCAAGCGCGCCGACCTGCTGGTGCTCGATGGCCCGGTCGAGTCGATCGCTTACCGCTTCGGCCACAACCCGGTACAGATCGCGCTGATCGGCGGCGCCCCGGTGTATGTCCGTGACGAGGCGGCGGCGGCGCGCCTGAGCGTTACGGAGGTGGCATGAACCGACGGGCGCGGATCCCCGCGATGGCCAACGCCCACTCGCACGCGTTCCAGCTCGATCTGCGCGGGATCGGCGAGCGCGTCGGTCGCCCCGGCGACGACTTCTGGAGCTGGCGCACCGAGATGTATCGCCTCGCCGCGGGCCACGACCCCGAGTCGATGGGAGAGGCCGGGCGGCGGGTGTACGGGATGATGGCCGCTGCCGGCTACGGCGCGGTCGGCGAGTTCCACTACGTCCACCACCGGCCCGACGGCACCCCCTACGCGGAGCCCAACGCGATGGCGATCGCGCTCGCGCAGGCGGCGCTCGGCGCGGGCCTTGAGATCACGCTGCTGCCCGCCGCCTACCACCGCGCCGGCTGGTCCTCCGGCGCCGAGGTCCCGCCGAGCGACGGGCAGCGGCGGTTCTGCGATCCCACCGTGGAGGCGTTTCTGCAGCGGGTCGACGGACTGCGGACGTGGGCCGACGGGCGCGCCGGCTGCCACGTCGGCGTCGCCGCCCACAGCGTCCGTGCGGTGCCCGCCCCGTGGCTCGAGCAGATCGCCCGCTACGCCGACGACCACGGGCTCGTCCGCCACGTCCACGCCGCCGAGCAGCGCCGGGAGCTCGCCGAGTGCGAGGCCGAGCACGGCTGCTCGCCGATCGAGCTGCTTGACCGCACCGGCTTCCTTGGACCCCGCACATCGGTCGTGCACGCGATCCACGTGAGCGACGCCGACGTCGCGCGGCTCGCCGAGTCGAACTCGATCGTCGTCACCTGCCCGAGCACCGAGGGCAACCTCGGCGACGGCATCCTGCCCGCGCTGCGCTATCGCGACGCCGGGGTGCGCCTCGCCATCGGTACCGACGAGCAGGTGCGGATCGACCCGTTCGAGGAGCTGCGCGAGCTGGAGACGCTGGCCCGCCGCGAGGGCGAGACCCGGGACGCGCTGCTCGCCGCCGCCGACGGTGACCTGTGGGGGGCGATCGTCGCCGCCGGGCGGGCGGCGCTCGGCCTCGACGATGCGCCCGAGGCGGCCCGGACGGTCGAGATCGACCTCGACCATCCCGAGCTCGCTCGGGTGACGCCGGAGAACCTCGGCTGGGCGCTCGCCACGTGCGCCTCGGCGGCGGTGGTGAGCGCCGACGTGCGCACCCGGCAGGACCGCGACGTACTCCCCGGGGAGTAGGCAAAGACACTTCCCCGGGACGATTGTCGAACGCGCGCGGCGGCCGGAGAATCGGGGCATGCTCACCACGCTCTCCGCAAAGCTCAGCCGCCGGCCCCGCCGCAGCCTGCTGTGCGTCCTCGCGTTCGTCATCGTCGCCGGCGTGATCGGCGGGCCGGTCGCCGGCTCGCTGCGTAGCTCGGGCGGCTTCGTGCCGACCAACGCTCCTTCCCAGCGGGCGACCCGGGAGATCCAGCGGGCGACCGGCAACGAGGCGACGCCGGGGATCCTGCTGCTCCTGCGCACCCCGTCGGGCGCCGGCAGCGCGAGCGGAGCGGCGGCGATCGCCCGGGCACGGACGCGACTGTCTCACGTCCCCGGAATCGCGAGCGCCGTCGAGTCGGCGGTGGCGCCTGACCGCCGCAGCGCGTTCATGGCCGGCACGATTCGCGCCTCCGCGAGCGACAGCAGCGTCGCGAGTGCCGCGCAGGCCGCGTTCGCCGGGCGCCGGTCGGTGACCGTCGGCGGTTCCGCAGTGGCGAACGCCCAGGTGAGCTCGACGATCACCAAGGACCTCGCCATCGCCGAGGCGCTCGCCGCACCGCTGCTCATCCTGCTGTCGATCGTGTTCTTCCGCGGCCGCGCGGCGCTCATGCCGCTCATCACCGGAATCACCACGGTGCTCGGCACGTTCCTGCTCATGCGGGGGGTCAACCAGCTCTACGGCCTGTCGATCTTCGCCCTCAACCTGGTGATCGGGCTCGGCCTCGGCCTCGCCGTCGACTACTCGCTGTTCATCGTCACCCGCTTCCGCGAGGAGCTCGCCGCCGGACGCGAGACGCCGGCGGCGATCGCGGAGACGATGCGCCACGCCGGGCGCACGGTGCTGTTCAGCGCCGCCACGGTCGCCGCCGCGCTCGCCACGCTCACGCTGTTCCCGCTCGAGTTCCTGAAGTCGATGGGCCTCGCGGGAGCGATCTGCGCGCTGGTCGCCGCGGCGGCGACGCTCACCGTCTCGCCGGCGCTGCTCGGCCTGTGGGGCGCGAAGCTCGTCCGCCCGGGCGACCGCCGGGCCGCCGACGGCCGCACCCATCCGGGCACACGCTGGTATCGCCTCGCCCACGCGGTGATGCGCCATCCCGGCGCGGTCGCCCTGCTCACCGCCGCGGTGATGGCCGCCGCCGCGGTCCCCGCCTTCGGGGTGCGGTGGACCTCCTCGGACGATCCGTCGGTGATCCCCTCCGGGCAGAGCGCTCGCACCGTGTCCAATGCGCTCACCCGCGACTTCGGCGCCTCGAGCGACGCGCCGGTGACCGTCGCCGTATCGGCCGGCCGTGGGGCGGGCGCGGAGGTGCGCGAGCTCGCCCACCGGGTGGGCGCGATCGACGGCGTCGACGAAGCCCCGTCGACTCACGACCTCGGCGCCGGCGTATGGACGATCGACGCCGCGGTCCGCGGCGACCCCTCGGGCCCCGGCGCCCAGCACGTCGTGCGGGCGATCCGCGCCCTGCACCCGCCGCTGCCCACCGAGGTGACCGGCGACGCGGCAGCCTTCCTCGATCAGCAGGCGGCGATCGGCGCCACGCTACCGCTCGCCGTCGGCCTGCTCGCCGCGCTCACCTTCCTCATCCTGTGGCTGATGACCGGCTCGGTGGTGCTGCCGCTCAAGGCGCTCGTGATGAACGCGCTCACCGTGGGCGCGGCGCTGTCGGCGATCGTCGTCGTCTACCAGCACGGCCGGCTCACCGGTCTCTTGCAATACACGCCCGACGGCGGGGTGGAGCCGACCGACTTCGTGGTCTCGGCGACCGTCGTGTTCGCGCTCTCCACCGACTACGGCGTGTTCCTGCTCGGACGGATCAAGGAGGCCCGCGACCGCCGGCTCGCCGGGACGGCGCCCGGGACCGGGCTGGCCCGCGCCGATGAGCGCGAGGTGGTCGCCACCGGCCTGGCGGCGACCGGCCGGGTGGTCACCGGCGCGGCGATCCTGCTCGCGGTCGCGATCGGTGCGTTCTCCACGAGCCAGATCTCGTTCATCCAGCAGATCGGGGTCGCGGTCGCCGTCGGGGTGCTGCTCGACGCGTTCGTCGTGCGCTCGCTGCTCGTCCCCTCGCTGATGGCGCTGCTCGGGAGCCTCAACTGGTGGTCCCCGGCGCCGATCTGCCGCCTGCGGGAGCGGCGGCACGGGGGCCCGGCGACCGTATAGTCCGAGCGTGGATCGGCGCGCCCGCATCCCCCGCTGGGTCGTGGACTGGGCACCGGTGGTGATCCTGCCGCCGGTGCTGGTGATCGACGCCGTGCTCTCCGCGAGCGGCAAGCCGCTCACCGTGGTGAACCTCGCGTGCACGGTCATCGCGTGTGTCCCGCTCGCCTGGCGCCGGTGGATCGGGGTCGCCCCGATGGTGGTGCTCGTCGTCGCCGGGGTGATCCTCGTGATGGCGCTGCTGCATCCCGGCAACTCGGTCGTGCTCATCCCGATGGTCGCGGTGTACGAGCTCGCCCGGCGCTTTGACCGCCGCCGCTCGTTGTGGATCGCCGCGGTGTGCGTGCCCGGGGTGCTCGCCGGCGTGCTGCCGTTCTCGGCGGGGGCGGCCCACACCGCGTCGCTGGTCGCGCGCAACCTGGTGTTGTGCCTGCTCGCGGTCGCCGCCGGCGACATGGTGCGCTCGCGGCGGGAGATGAGCGAGCGGGCCGCCGACCTGCGCGAGCAGGAGACGCTACGCCGGGTCGCCGACGAGCGGCTCGCGCTCGCCCACGAGATCCACGACGTGGTCGCCCACGGGATGACCGCGATCAACGTCCAGGCCGGGGTCGCCGCCCACCTGCTCGACCGTGACCCCGGTCAGGCGCGCACCGCGCTGCGCGACATCAAGCGGGTGAGCGGCGAGGCGCTCACCGAGCTGCGGGCGGCGCTCGCGGCGCTGCGTGATCCCGCTCAGGCGGCACCGCTGGCGCCGACCGGCGGCGTCGGAGAGCTGCCGCGGCTCGTCGGTGAGATCCGGGCCGCCGGGGTGGAGGTCGAGCTCGCGCTGCCGGACGTCGGCGAGCTGCCGCCCGCGGTCGAGCACACCGCCTATCGGATCGTCCAGGAGTCGCTCACCAACGTCGCCCGCCACAGCGGCGCCGGCCGGGCGTGGGTGTCGATGGCGCGCGCGAACGGGACGCTGCGGATCGAGGTCGCCGATGACGGCCGCGGGTCCTCGGACCGGACGGAGGCCCGGGTCGCGGGCGCACCCCCACCCGGCAACGGCGTGCGCGGGATGCGCGAGCGCGTTCAGGCGCTCGGCGGGACGCTCGAAGCGGGGCCCGGGGGCAGCGGGTCCGCGCGAACCGGGCCGACCGGCTGGGCGGTGCAGGCCCGGCTGCCGGTGCGCGAGCCCGACGGCGAGTGGCCGTGATCTCGGTCGCGCTCGTCGACGACCAGGCGCTCGTGCGCGCCGGGTTCCGGGCGCTGCTCGCCGCCGAGCCGGACATCGCGGTCCTCGCCGAGGCCGCCGACGGCGTGGCCGGCCTCGCCGCGGTGGGCGAGCCTCGGCCCGCCGTGGTGCTCCTGGGCATCCGGGTGCCG
>CAXTTD010000264.1:0-5058 GCA_964246945.1 uncultured Solirubrobacteraceae bacterium
CGGCGGCGCCGGAGGAATCCGCCCCCGACCCGGAGGGTGAACGAGGCGACGGTGCGGCGCGACCGGTCCCGCTGAGCGCGCCCGCGCTCGCCGGCGGCGGTCTCGGACTGCCCGTGCCCGGCTACGTCCGTGATGCGGTGCGCCCCGGGATCGTCCACTTCGGCGTCGGCGGCTTTCACCGCGCCCACCAGGCGATGTATCTCGACCGGCTGCTCGAGCTCGACGGCGAGTCGCGGTGGGGGATCTGCGGGGTGGGCGTGCTCGACGGTGACCGGGAGATGGCGCAGGCGCTCGCCGCCCAGGATCACCTCTACACGCTCGTCCAGAAGCACAGCGACGGTACCTACGAGGGCCGCGTGATCGGATCGATCGTCGACTACCGGCACGCCCCCGCGGATCCCGAGGCGGTGATCGCCCGGCTCGCCGACCCCGCGACCGCGATCGTCACCCTCACCATCACCGAAGGCGGGTATGCGATCAGCGACGTCACCGGTCGCTTTGATCCCACCGCCCCCGGCGTTGCCGAGGACCTCGAGTCCGGGGCGCATCCGCGCAGCGTGTTCGGCCTCGTGTGCGCCGGTCTCGCCCGCCGTCGCGAGGCGGGCACCGGGCCGTTCACGATCGTCTCCTGCGACAACCTGCCGGGCAACGGTGCGCTCGCCCGCGAGGCGTTCGTCGCCTTCGCGCGGCGCCTTGACCCCGCGCTCGGAGAGTGGATCGACGCCGAGGTGCGCTTCCCGAACTCGATGGTCGACCGCATCACCCCCGCGACCACCGACGCCGACCGCCACGAGGTGGCCGCGCGCTTTGGCATCGCGGATCGCTGGCCGGTGGTGTGCGAGCCGTTCACCCAGTGGGTGCTCGAGGATTCCTTCTGCGCGGCGCGACCGCCGCTCGAGCGGGTCGGCGTGCAGCTCGTCGACGACGTCGGTCCCTACGAGCTGATGAAGCTCCGCCTGCTCAACGCCTCCCATCAGGGGCTCTGCTACTTCGGCCGGCTGTGCGACTACACCTACGTCCACGAGGCCGCCCAGGACCCCCTGTTCGGCGGTTTCCTGCGCCGCTACATGGACGAGGAGGCCACGCCGACGCTCGCGCCGGTGCCGGGAATCGACCTCGGCGACTACAAGGACGAGCTGATCGAGCGCTTCTCGAACCCCGAGATCCGCGACACCGTCGCCCGCCTGTGCGCCGAGAGCTCGGATCGCATCCCCAAGTGGCTTTTGCCGGTGGTGCGGGAGGACCTCGCCCAGGGCCGGTCGGTGCGTTTCTCGGCCGCGATCGTCGCGAGCTGGGCCCGCTACGCCCAGGGGCTCGACGAGCACGGCGCGGCGATCGAGATCGTGGACCGTCGCCGCGCGGAGATCCGGGACGCCGCCCGTCGCTCCGAGCAGGAGCCAACGGCGTTCCTCGCTGACCGGGAGCTGTTCGGCGACCTCGTCGACGAGCCGCGGTTCGTCGAGCCGTTCAGCGATGCGCTCGCCTCGCTGCGCGAGCACGGCGCCCGCCGAACGCTCGAGTCGCTGCTCGCCGTCCGCGCGTAGGCGCCACCGCGCCCGCGACCGCAGCCGCGGTTCGCAGGCCAAAAATGGTTCAAGTGTCGAACTACTTGCTAGGTTGCGGGCATGGACTCGGAGATCGAAGCGGTCCGCGCCCTCGCCCGGGCCTCCTCGCTGCTGGAGCGCGCCTCGGGTGAGCTGAGCCTCGCTCACTACCGGGTGCTGGCGGCGATCGCCTCGGGGGATGAGCGGGCCTCGCGCGTGGCCGCCCGGCTCGCGCTGGGTCGCCCGGCGGTGAGCGCGGCGGTCGACTCCCTCAGCCGGCGCGAACTCTTGGTGCGTCACGAGGTGCAGGGCGATCAGCGGGCGGTGTCGCTGCGACTCACCGCGGAGGGGGAGCGCGTGCTGGGTGCAGCGGAGGCCGAGATGCGCGAACGCCTGCGCGACCTGTGTCGACGCGTGCCCGACGCCGAGGCACTGCTGGAGGCGCTCACGTGGCTCGGAGCGGCCCTCGACGAGCGACGCGCGGAGCGCTGGGCGACGCGATCGCCGGCCGCGCCGGTCCCGAGCCCGTCGCGAGACGGCCGGTGAGCGCCGCGGCCGACGAGGCGGCGGCGGGCTGGATCCGCCGGCTGTCGGGCTACGTGCTGGTGCACCGTCGCGGGCTGATCCTGTCGATGACGGGAGCGATCATCGGCGGGATCTCGCAGACGATCGTGCCCCTCGCCGAGCGCCAGATCGTCGATGGGGTGATCGTGGAGCACAACTCGCCGCTGTGGCCGTGGCTGACGGTGATGGGGCTCACCGCGCTGCTCGGGTTCGCGATGTCCCATCTGCGCCGCTATCACGGGGGGCGGGTGGCGCTGGAGGTGCAGTACGACCTGCGCAACGCCATGCACGACCACCTGCAGCGGATGGACGCGGAGACCCTGCAGGGCATGCCGACCGGGCAGGTGGTGGGCCGCGCGAACTCGGATTCGACCCTGGTGCAGGCGCTGCTCAACCTGCTGCCGATCCTCTCAAGCAACCTCGTGCTGGTCGTCCTCTCGCTCGCGGTGATGCTGTGGTTGGCGCCGCTGCTGGCGCTGGTGGGACTCGTGACGGTGCCGGTGCTCGTCGTCCTGTCCTACCGGATGCGCACGCGTGTGTTCCCGGCCAGCTGGGACGGCCAGCAGCGCGAGGGCGAGGTCGTGCAGATGGTCGACGAGGGGCTCAACGGCGTCCGGGTGGTGAAGGCGTTCGGCCAGGAGCGGCGCGAGCTCGAGCGGGTGACCGAGGCCTCGCGGGTCCTCTACGGGTCGCAGATGCGTGAGGTGCGGCTGCAGTCGCGCTTCCAGCCGGTCCTGCAGGCGATGCCGGCGCTCGGCCAGGTCGCGATCCTCGCCCTCGGTGGCTGGATGACGATGCGCCACGAGATCAGCCTGGGGACGTTCCTCGCCTTCTCGACCTACATGGCGCAGATGGTCTCCCCGGCCCAGCGGCTGGCCAACGTGATCACGGTCGCCCAGCAGGCACGCGCCGGCGTCGAGCGCATCTTCCAGCTGCTCGACCTGCGTCCGGCGATCGCCGACCGGCCCGGCGCCGTGGAGCTCTCGGAGGTGCGCGGCGAGATCGCCTTCACGAACGTCCGCTTCGCCTACGAGGGCCAGGAGCCGGTCCTCGACGGCTTCGAGCTGACGGTCGCCGCCGGTGAGCGGGTCGCGATCGTGGGTCCGAGCGGATCCGGCAAGTCGACGGCCCTGTCGCTGCTCTCGCGCTTCCACGACCCGCAGTCCGGGGCGGTGCTGCTCGACGGTCATGACCTCCGCGAGCTGACGCTGGCCTCACTGCGTCGCCACGTGGGGATCGCGTTCGAGGACAGCTTCCTGTTCTCGGAGTCGGTGCGCGACAACATCGCCTACGCCCGCCCCGACGCGTCGCCCGAGCAGGTCGTCGCGGCCGCCCGCGCCGCGGGCGCGCACGCGTTCATCGAGGCCCTCCCTCACGGCTACGACACAACGGTCGGCGAGCGGGGACTCAGCCTCTCCGGAGGGCAGCGCCAGCGGGTGGCGCTCGCGCGGGCGCTGCTCTACGACCCCGCGATCCTCGTGCTCGACGACGCCACCAGCGCGGTGGACGCGAACACCGAGGAGACGATCCACGCCGCGCTGCGGGAGCTGATGGGCGAGCGCACGACGCTGCTCATCGCCCACCGCCGTTCGACGCTGCATCTCGCCGACCGGATCGTGGTCATGGACCACGGCCAGGTCGTCGATCACGGCGGGCACGAGGAGCTGATGGTGCGCAGTGAGCTCTACCGGAGCCTGCTCAGTGGCCTCGAGGAGGAGGCGGCGGCCGCGGTCGGAGACCGGATCGAGGCGCTCGCCGCGATCGGCGAGGGCACCACCACCGCGGCGGCGTGGGCCCGCTCGGGGGACGCCGGTGGCGGCTACTCGAGGATCAGCCGGGGCGGCTTCGGCGCCCCCAGCCTCGGGATGGGGCTCGGCGGTGGGGGCAACCTGAAGGCGAACCTCGCTCCCACCCCGGAGCTGATGGCCCAGGTGGCGGCGCTGCCGCCGGTGCGTGACGTCGCTGAGGTCGACCTCGATCGCGAGTCCCGGCACGACCGCGACTTCAGCCTGCGCCGCCTGCTGTACGAGTTTCGCCGGCCGCTGGCGGCCGGCCTCGTGCTCGTGATCCTCGACGCGATGGCGTCGCTGGTCGGTCCGCTGCTCGTCAAGTACGGGGTCGACAACGGCGTTCAGGCCGGCTCGCAGGACGCGCTGTTCGCCGCCTCGGGCATCTACCTCGCGGTGACCCTCGCCGACCTAATCGACGAGATCGCCGAGACGTTCATCACCGGTCGCACCGCGCAGCGCATCATGCTCTCGCTGCGCATCCGGATCTGGGCGCAGCTGCAGCGGCTGTCGCTGGACTACTACGAGAACACGATGGCCGGGCACATCATGACCCGCATGACCACGGACGTCGACCAGTTCGAGTCGCTGATCGAGAACGGAGCGCTGTCGGCGCTCGTCTCATTGGTCACCTTCGTCGGAGTGGGTGTGGCGCTGCTGGTGATCAACCTCGAGCTCGCCCTGTGCACGCTGAGCGTCGTGGTGCCGCTCGCGGCCTCGACGGTCGGGTTTCGTCGTCGAGCGGTCCGGCTCTACAACCAGGCCCGGGACCGCATCGCGATCGTCAACGCCGCCTTCCAGGAGAGCCTGTCGGGGGTGCGCGAGTCCCAGGCGTTCGGCCACGAGGCGGAGACGATGCGGCGCTTCCATCGCCTAGGAGGCGAGTACCTCACCTCGCGGGTTGCCGCCCAGCGCCTGGTCGCCACCTACTTCCCGTGGGTCCAGTTCCTGTCCGGGATGGCGAGCGTGATCGTGCTCGGCGTCGGCGCGACACTGATCCGCGAAGGCGAGCTCACCGCGGGCGGGCTGATCGCGTTCGTGCTCTACATCGACCTGTTCTTCTCGCCGATCCAGCAGCTCTCCCAGGTGTTCGACTCCTGGCAGCAGACGACGATCTCGGTCGGCCGGATCGGGGACCTGATGGGCACCGAGACGCTGACCCC
>CAXTTD010000265.1:0-5056 GCA_964246945.1 uncultured Solirubrobacteraceae bacterium
GGGGGGCCGTGTCGGCCTCGCGTCGGGCTCCATATCAAGCTCTTCGGTAGTTCCTCGATCGCTCTTCGCGGGTGGTCCGAGAGTGAACTGTCATGAACGCCAAACGTGTCATTCCCACTCTCACGGTGGCGGCGGCCTGCACGGTGGGTGCGGTGCCGGTCGCCTCCGCGCGCGCCGTCGACGTACAGCAGGCCTCGAGCGGAAACTGGTCGGGGTACGTCGTCGGTGCCTCGTCCGCCAACCGCTCGTTCAAGAGCGTCACCGGCAGCTGGGTGCAGCCGACCGCCAAGTGCTCGACCGACGGGGGCTCCACCTACTCGGCCTTCTGGGTCGGTCTCGGCGGTGCCAGCGGCAGCGAGGCCCTCGAGCAGGACGGGACCGAGGTCAACTGCAGCGCGGGCGGCACCGCGAGCGACTACGCGTGGTACGAGCTCGTGCCCAAGGCACCGGTGAAGACCGACCTCGCTGTCCACGCGGGCGACCACATCACCGCCACCACTGCGGTGAGCGGTCATGAGGTGACCGAGACGATCGTCAACCA
The DNA here is from genome assembly GCA_964246945.1 of uncultured Solirubrobacteraceae bacterium. GTDB lineage: Bacteria > Actinomycetota > Thermoleophilia > Solirubrobacterales > Solirubrobacteraceae > Palsa-465. Next base: position 542 of record CAXTTD010000265.1, read on the forward strand.
CACCACCGGCCACACCTTCTCCAAGACGCTGTCGATGAGCAACCCCGACACCTCGAGTGCGGAGTGGATCGCCGAGGCGCCCTCGCAGTGCGAGGGCTCGGTGGACAACTGCTCGACGCTGTCGCTGAGCGACTTTGGCACGGTGAAGTTCTCGGGCGCGAGCGCGACCGACTCGAGCGGGCACACCGGCTCGATCTCCGACAGCGCGTGGTCGGCGGACGCGCTCACCCTCTCCCCCGACGCGACGGGGTTCGGGGCCGGCGCCTCCGGCTACGGCTACGGCGGCGAGGGGGAGACCACGGCGAGCGCGTCCGGGGGCGCCTCACCGTCGAGCCTCACCTCCGGCGGCAGTGCCTTCTCGGTGAGCTACCAGAAGGCGAGCGCCGCAAGCTCGGCGTCCGGCGGGTCCGGGTACGGTGAGGGCTCCGGGTACGGGTACGGCGGCTCGGGCTCGGGCTACGGCGCCGGCGGTTCCGGATACGGCGCGGGTTCCGGCATCCCCGGGTACGGCGGCGGCTCCGCGTATGGCGACGGCGGCGGCGGATACGGTGGCTACGGCGGCTATGGCTACGGCGGCGGATACGGCTATGGCGCGGCCACCGGCTCGGCGTACGGCTCGACCGGTGACGGCGGCGTCATCGCCGTCTACGGCTACTGACCCCGGTCACGCCCCGGGCCGCACCTCGTAGGTGAGGTAGGTGACCCCCGGGGCCGGGGGGGGCCGGCCGGCCCCCCCCCCGGCCCCCCCGGGTTCGGTGGGGCCGGGCCCCCCGGGGCCGTCGACCACCTCGCGCACCGCGGCCGACCGCGCCGACGGCGCCCGCGAAGCGATCGAAGTGCTCGGCGCTCGCCGCCGACATGCGAAACGGGAACCCGAGGCGGCTCTCCACCTCGCCGTCGAAGTACCACCGGAAGAGCTGTTCGCCGCCCACCCCGAGCGGCTGCCCGGGGCGGTCCTCGGGCCCCGCGAGGTAGCCGTCGGCGGACACCGCATGAGCCGCCACCACCCGGGTCACCTGACGCTCGCTCCGGTGAGCGGCGCCGCATCGCTGTCCGACGCAGGCCCGGCACGGTCACGTGACTATCCCCACGCCCCCCGGATCAGTCGGTCTCGCTAACGTCCGCGCTCAGCATGGGGATCGAGGAGCGGTTGCGCGAGGGACGCCGGCTGGCCACGCGGGCGAGCGACGAGTCCGCGTTCGCCGCGGCCTGCTTCCGGGCCGGCATCTTCGGCATCGACCCGCCCGCCCGGGTGGCCCGGATGCTGCTCGCCCTTCAGCGCTACGGGCTGCTCAGCGGAGTGCTCGCGGTGAGCGCGATCCGGCACGCCGACGCGGTCGCGATCCGCGACGAGCGTGGCGACATCACCTACCGGGAGCTCGACGAGCAGACCAACGCCCTGGCCAACGCGTGGCGACACGCCGGCCTCGCGCCCGGCGACGGGGTCGCGATCCTCGTGCGCAACCACCGCGGCTTTCTGCAGGCGGTGTTCGCGGCGGCGAAGTGCGGGGCCAAGATCATCCTGCTCAACACGTCGTTCGCCGGCCCCCAGATCCGCGAGGTGGCCGAGCGCGAGGGCACCGACATGCTCGTGCACGACGACGAGTACGGCGCACTGCTCGGCGAGGTGACGCCGCCGCGGGGCCGCTGGCGCGCGTGGGTGGAGGACGAGGCCGAGCTCGCCGCGCCCGACACGCTCGCCGCGCTGATCGCCACCGGGGCGCGCACGCCGCCGCCGCGGGCGGGCACGAGCCCGCGGATCGTCATCCTCACCAGCGGCACCACCGGCACCCCGAAGGGCGCGCCGCGCAACGAGCCCCGGTCGCTGGGGCTGATCGGCGGGGTGCTCTCCAAGGTCCCGTTCCGCGCCCGGGAGACGACGGTGCTCGCCGCCCCCATGTTCCACGCGCTCGGCTTCGCCGGCATGGCGCTCGCGCTGTCGCTCGGCTCCACGCTCGTCGTGCAGCGCCGCTTCGACCCCGAGGCGACACTCGACGCGCTCGCCGACAACGACGCCTCCGCGCTGGTGCTCGTCCCGGTGATGCTGCAGCGCATCATGGAGCTCGGCGAGGACGCGGTCCGCGCGCGGGGCCTGCGCGAGCTGCGGATCATCTTCGCCTCGGGTTCGGCGCTGAGCGCCGACCTGGTGGGGCGCTCGCTCGCCGCGTTCGGTCCCGTCCTCTACAACATGTACGGCTCCACCGAGGTCGCCGAGGCAACGATCGCCACCCCCGAGGACCTCGCCGCGGATCCGACGGCCGTCGGCGGGCCGGTCCGGGGCACGGTGATCAAGATCCTCGACGAGCGCGGCCGCGAGCTGCCGGCGGGCGCCACCGGCCGGATCTTCGTCGGCAACGCCGCCCAGTTCGAGGGCTACACCGGCGGCGAGGACAAAGAGCGGATCGGCGGGCTCATGTCGTCCGGCGACGTCGGGCACTTCGACTCCGCGGGTCGTCTGCACATCGACGGCCGCGACGACGAGATGATCGTCTCCGGCGGCGAGAACGTGTTCCCCGCCGAGGTCGAGAACCTGCTCGCCGGCCACGCGGCGATCGCCGAGGCGGCGGCGATCGGCGTCGCCGACGAGACGTTCGGAGCGCGCCTGCGGGCGTTCGTAGTGGTGCGCGAGGGCCGCGAGATCTCCGAGGCGGAGGTCAAGGACTACGTGCGGGAGAACCTCGCCCGCTACAAGGTCCCGCGCGAGGTCGTGTTCCTGGAAGAGCTCCCGCGCAACCCGACCGGCAAGGTCCTCAAGCGCGAGCTGGCGTCCCACGCGTGAACTGACGGGTCTTCACACTTTCTGTATGCGGCGGGCGGGTTTCTCCACGCCGTCTTGACGCCGGGTCCCCGAGGCTTGTCGGGTGATGCTCGGCTGGTTGCTGCTCCTCGTATGCCTGTGCCCCGCGGTCGCGCTCGGCCGCTGGGCCGAGACCCGTCGCCGCCGCGCGGGCGCCGGGGACTGGAACGACCTCCTGCACCCGTTCTCTGCGGAGGACGCGGCCGTACACTCAGGCGATGGCGATGCCGCTCGGTCACGGGCGCGAGCTCCAGCAGCTGCGTCCGCTCGCGCGCCGCGAGAAGCTGCTCGCGCTCGGGGTCGGCGGAGTCACCGCGATCGTGATCGCCGTGCTGGTCGTGATCTCGCTCACCCATTCCGACCGCCGCTCCGGACACGGCTGCATCGCGGTGTCCCTCGCGTACTCGATGGGCGGCACTCAGACCTATCGCTGCGGCGCCGCAGCCCGGGCGATGTGCTTGAGGGCGACTAGCCTCACCGGTCTGCCGGCCGCCGATCTCACCCGGGCCTGCCGCCGGGCCGGGGTGTCCGTCGGCTAACGGACGGCTGCGGTGCCGGCGGGCCGCGCCGGCGCGGGCGGCGTAGGATGCGCCGCAGTGACCGACGCCGCCAGCTTCCGTGCCCAGTTCCCGGTGCTCGAGCACACGAGCTACCTCAACGCGGGGACCGAGGGCCCGATCCCGGCGAGCGTCCCGGAGGCCGTCGCGGAGCGGGTGGCCTACGAGACCGATCACGGACGGATCGGCCGTGACTACATCGAGACCGTGTTCGATCTGCGCGACCGATCCCGGGCCGGCTACGCCCGGGTGCTCGGCGCCGACCCCGCCGACGTCGCCCTCACCGGCTCCACCACCGACGGCTGCAACACCGTGCTCGGGGGGCTCGACCTGCGTCCCGGCGACCGCGTGGTCACCTCCGACGAGGAGCATCCCGGCCTGCTCGCGCCGCTCGGCCGGCTGCGCGCCCGCGGGGTGCAGGTAACCGTCGCGCCGTTTGCGCGGGTCGCCGAGGCGGTCACTCCGGAGACGAAGCTCATCGCCTGCTCGCACGTCTCGTGGGTGAACGGCCAGGTGGTCGACACCGAGGCGCTCACCGCGACCGGCGTCCCGTTCCTGCTCGACGGCGCCCAGGGGATCGGCGCGGTCCCCACCGACATGGGTGCGCTCGGCTGCGCCTTCTACGCGGGCTCGGGTCAGAAGTGGCTGTGCGGCCCCGAGGGCTCGGGCGCCCTGTTCGTCCGCCGCGACATGCTCGACGAGCTCACCGTGCCGTGGCCGTGGTACGCCTCGCAGACGCCCGGGACCGATCCGCTCGACGCGGTGCCCGCGCCCGATGCCGCGCGACTCGATCACGGCTTCCCAGTGGGCAACCGCGGCGTGTGGGCGCTCGCCGCGCTCGAGGTGCTCGAGTCCGCCGGCTGGGAGTGGGTGTACGCGCGGGCAGCGAGCCTCGCGGCGCGGCTCGCCGACGGTCTCGTCGGTCGGGGGCTCGACGTGCAGCCGCGCGGGCGCTCGACGCTCGTCTCCTGGTCGGTGGAGGACCCGGAGGCCGAGGTCGCGCGGTTGCTGTCAGAGCGGGTCGCGGTCCGGGCGATCCCCGGCGAGCGGAGCCTCGTGCGGGCCTCGGCGGGGGCGTGGTCCTCCGAGGCCGAGCTCGACCGGCTCGTCGAGCTCGCCGCCTGAGGGACGGCTCGCGGGGCTGGGGGTCGGCTCGCGGGG
>CAXTTD010000266.1:0-5054 GCA_964246945.1 uncultured Solirubrobacteraceae bacterium
TCGCGGGCGAGGAACGAGCGCTGGTCGGGGCGATCGGGCGCTACCTCGCCGATCACGCGGAGGCGACCGTCCCGATGTTCGGGGTGTTCGACGGCGTCGGGCAGGGCGAGGCCGGAGGCGGTCCCGGGGCGGGCGGACGCGGCCCGCGCCGGGTCGGGATCGAGACCGAGCTCACCCCCGAGGAGCTGCTGACCCGCCTGGGTTACGCGAGCTTCCGCCCCGCCCAGCGCGAGGCGGTGCAGGCCGCCCTCGACGGCCGCGACACGCTGCTCGTGATGCCGACCGGCGGGGGCAAGAGCCTCTGCTATCAGCTGCCGGCACTTGCCTCGGAGGCGCTCACCGTGGTGGTGAGCCCGCTCGTCGCGCTGATCGTCGACCAGCACCGGCGACTGCTCGACGCCGGCCAGCGGTCGGTGATGCTCGCGGCCTCGCTCGGTGAGGAGGCCAACCGCGGAGCGCTGGCCGGAATCCGCGACGGCGGGGCGCAGATCGTGTTCTGCGCCCCGGAACGGTTCGCCTCTACGGCGTTCCGGGCCGCGCTCGCCACCCGCGACATCGCGCTGTTCGTGGTCGACGAGGCCCACTGCGTCTCGGAGTGGGGCCACGACTTCCGCCCCGACTACCTGCGCCTCGCGCCCGTGATCGAGTCGCTCGGCCGCCCGCCGGTGATGGCGTGCACGGCGACCGCGACGCCCCGCGTGGCCGAGGAGATCGTCGCCCGCCTGCGCCTGCGCGAGCCGCTGCTCATCCGCCGCGGGTTCGACCGCCCGAACATCGCCTTCGACGTGGTGACGATCGAGGGGGCGGGCTCGGTGGCCCGCAAGCGGGGCCTGCTGCTCGCCGGCCTCTCAGACCCCGCGCAGCGTCCGGCGGTCGTCTACTGCGGCACCCGCAAGGACACCGAGGCGGTCGGGGAGCTGCTGCGCGAGCACGGTCTCTCCGCCGCGGTGTACCACGCGGGGCTCGAGGCGGGCGTTCGCCACGCCGCCCAGGACGCGTTCATGCGCGGCGAGGTGGAGGTCGTGGTGGCCACCAACGCGTTCGGCCAGGGAATCGACAAGGGCGACATCCGCAGCGTGTGGCACTGGGCGCTGCCGACCAGCGTCGAGGCCTACTACCAGGAGGCCGGCCGGGCGGGTCGCGACGGAGCCCCCGCGCGGGCGGTGCTGCTCGCGATGCGCGGCGACCTCGGGCGGCTCATCCAGTTCATCAAGCGCTCCCAGATCGACGTCGAGGAGGTTCGGCGGGCGGTCTCCGCAACGGGGGCGCTCGCCGGCGCGGACGGCGTGGCCGAGATCGACCCCCGGCGCCAGGACGATCGCGAGCGGATCACGCTCGCGGTCGCCGAGCGGGCCGGCGTCGTGAGCCTCGCGCCGGCCGGCGGCGGGCGGATGGCGGTGCGGCTCACCGGTCGCTTCGACGGCGCCGCGGTGGGAGAGGCGTGCCGGGCGGCGACCGACCGCCGGTGGCGGGCCTACGCCGCGCTCAAGGCGTTCGCCGAGGACGCCGCCACCTGCCGCCGCGCGCAGCTCCTCACCCACTTCGGCGATCCCGATCCGCCCGCCCCGGCGGGTCGCTGCTGCGACGTGTGCGATCCGGAAGTGCTCCCCGAGCTGACGGTGAAGGCGTCCCGGGTGCGCAGCAGCCCCGGGAGCCAGCCGCCGGGCGCGGGGAGCGAACCGGCCGGCCCGCCGGTCGACGAAGGCCAGCTCGCCGAGCTCAAGCGCTGGCGCTCCGAGCGCGCGGAGGGCAAGCCGGCGTACACCGTGGCCACCAACGCGACCCTCGAGGAGCTGCTGCGCCGGCGCCCGAGCGACTCCGACCAGCTGCTGTCCGTCCGCGGGATCGGTCCGGGGTTCATGAGCCGTCACGGTGAGGACGTACGCGCGCTGCTCGCGGAGCTCGCCGCCTGACCCCCGGACGGCGGCGGGGCCGGACTACGCTGGTCCGGCCCCGCAGAGCCCTGGTGGGATGTATCGAGGGAACGCCTCCCCGGTCAGCCGATCACGTGGACCGTGGCGACGCCGTGGTGGCGGGCGTAGCTGCGGTTGGCCCGCCGGACGTAGGCGATCGATCGGCCCTTGCCGGCCTTGACGTAGGTGGTCTTGCCGTGGGCGGTGAGCCGGTTGTTGCCCGGGCCACCGTTGAGGTGGTCCCGGCCGGTGCCGGCGATCAGCGTGTCGTTCCCGCTGCCGCCGTTGAGGATGTCGCGGCCGTTTCCGGCCTTCAGGTAGTCCTTGCCCCGGTTGCCCTGCAGGTTGACCTTGCCGTTGCCGGCCACCACATGGTCGTTGCCGTAGCCGGCGAGCACGTAGGCGGGGCCGTTGCCGAGCGTGATCCGGTCGTTGCCGTTGGCCCCGAACACGGTCACGTAGTTCTTCTGCTTGCTGGTGATGGTGTCATTGCCGGCGCCCCCGTTCACGCAGGTGCGGTTGCCGCCCTTGACGGTGATGTGGTCGTTGCCGGCGAGCCCGAGGACGCGCATGCGCACCTTGCCGACCGTGATCCGGTTGGCGGCCTTGGTGCCGACGACGACGAACTTGGGGCCCGCGCCGTTGAGGCACGCGGTCTTCGCGCCGTAGAGCTTCCTGGCCTCGGTGAGCGAGATCACCGAGCCGCCGATGATGTCGTTGCTGCTCGGCGTCGAGACCGCGATCCCCTGAGCGCTCGAACCGGTGCCCGAGGTGACGATCTCGCATAGACCGGTGCTCGCCAGCAGCGTGGTGCCGTCCGGGCAGACGGCGCCCGCCGGCGTGCCTCCGCCGTCGGTCGTGCCCGTCGTGCCGGTCCCGCCGGTGGTGCCGGTCCCGCTGCTCCCGCCGTTCCCGCCGGTCGTCGGGCTGCCCGACACGCCGGCGCAGGCGTCCGACGCCGGCCGGCTCACCGCCGCCTCACCGAGGACGACCGAGGTCACCCCGTTGATCGTGACGTTGAGCAGCTGCTCGGTGTCCGAGGTGCCGGTCACCGTGTTCTGGTTGATCGCTACCGAACCGATGGTGGCCCCCGGGACACCCGCCACGCTGGGCATGGTCAGTGGGATCGTCTCGGGCACCCCGCCCGGCAGCGAGATGGTGCGTCCGGCGATCTGGATCGCGTCGAGCGTCGACCTGGAGCTCGCCTGAATCGCGCCGCCCACGCATGCGTAGGAGGCAGTCGCCTGTGCGGGCCCGACGATGGTGATCGCTCCCGCCGGAGTCGGGATGGAGACGCCACTGACCGACGCCAGCGCGCTCGCGCTCATGCCGGTGTCACCGGCAATCGAGTCGGTGTCGGCGGCGACGGGTCCAAGGCTGATGCTCCTGGACGAGCCCAGCGGCAGTCCGAGTCCGCCGCCCAGGCTGATGCCGCCGAGGTTGAGCACGCTGCCGGAGCTCAGGCCGGCGGAGTCGGTGGCGCACGGAGTGCCGTCGGGATTGGCGACGTAGGGCTCGACCGTGGGCAGCGCTCCGGAGAGCGCGGATACCCGGGCCGCGCTGGCCCGGCAACCGAAGCTCTGGGTGGCCGCTGAGGCCGAACCGGTGAATGCGCACGCCGAGAGAACCCCGGCGAGCGGAATCGCGAGCGCACAAGCGCGTCGTGGGGACATCAAAGCCTCCATTGAAGGTGTGCAGCCTGGACCACGCGGTCCGGGGTCACGAGGGATGGTGTGACTGAGCCTCGGGCCGTGGAGCGTCAGTCAATAGTCCGGAGCATTGGGACGGACGAGACGCCGACCCTCGGCCGGAAAAGGGCTTATTTGCAGGGACGACGCGCCGTCGTCCGATCGAATTAGTCTCGATGTTGCGCGGTCAGGCGCGCACGAGCGGCAGCGGGCGCTCGAGCGCGAACTTGCCGGTATGGGCCTCGGTGCCCTCCAGCGGGTATTCACCGGAGAAGCAGGCGTCGCAGTGGTGCTCGCGGGAGCCGGCGATCGCGTCGTAGACGCTGGCGAGCGAGAGGTAGTGCAGGGAGTCGGCGCCGAGCTCCTCGGCGATCTCCTCCACGGTGCGACCGTGGGCGATCATCTCCTCGCGCGAGGACATGTCGATCCCGTAGTGGCAGGGGTGCTTGATCGGCGGTGCGGAGATGCGCAGGTGCACCTCGGCGGCGCCCGCGTCGCGGAGCATCTGGACGATCTGGCGGTCGGTGGTACCGCGCACGATCGAATCGTCGACCACGATCAGCCGCTTGCCGGCGACGACCTCGGGCACCGGGTTGAACTTCAGCCGCACACCGAGCTTGCGCAGCTCCTGGCCGGGCTGGATGAACGTGCGGGCGACGTAACGGTTCTTGATGAAGCCGTCGTCCTGGGGCAGCCCCGAGGCCCTGGCAAGGCCGCGGGCGGCGGGGTTGCCGGAGTCGGGCACCGGGATGACGACGTCGGCGTCAACCGGCGCCTCCGCCCACAGCCGCTCGCCCATGCGGGCCCGCGCGACCTGCAGCCGGACTCCGCCCACCCCACCCATGATCGAGTCCGGCCGCGCGAAGTAGATGTACTCGAACACGCAGAACGCGCGTCGGGCGCCCGCAATCACCTGCCGGGAGCTCAAGCCCGCGTGCGAAAGCGTCACCAGCTCGCCGGGCTCGACATCCCGGACGAACTCCGCGCCGATGAGGTCGAAAGCGCATGTCTCGCTGGCCACGCAGTAGGCGTCACGGCTGCTCGAGTCCCCCAGGGCGGGGATGCGCCCGATCGACAGCGGACGGATCCCGTTGGGATCGCGGAAGGCAAGCACGCGGTCGTCGGTCATCACCACCGTCGAGTACGCGCCCTGCAGGCGAGCCATCACCTCCGCGGCCGCGTCCTCGATCTCCTCCGCGGGGTGGGTGGCGAGCAGCGCGGCGATGATCTCCGAGTCCGAGGTGGAACTGAACGGGACCTCGTGGCCGCGCAGCTCGGAGTGCAGCTCGACCGCGTTGATGAGGTTGCCGTTGTGGGCGAGGGCGAGGCTGCGGTGATCGTCGCGGACGATCGGCTGGGTGTTCTCCCACGCCGAGGCGCCGGTGGTCGAGTAGCGGACGTGGCCGATCGCGAGGTCCCCGATGAGCGAGCGCAGCACGTGGTCGTCCTTGAA
>CAXTTD010000267.1:0-5053 GCA_964246945.1 uncultured Solirubrobacteraceae bacterium
CCGGTGCCCGCGCCCGGGCGGGGGGGGCAGAGTCGGTTGGAGGGCGGGGAGACCGAGATCATCACCGCCGAGGACGTCGCCGACGGCTACACCGGCTCCGGGCCTGCCGGCGCCGCGGTGCCCGAGCGCACCGACGAGCTCGCGACCGAGGCGGTCCGCCGCCAACACGTCCGCGCCCGCCGCGACCGCGTGCTGCGCCGCGATCCGGCGACGCTCTCGCCCTGGCAGACCGTCCGCTATGTGCTGAGCATCCCCTCGATCCTCCCGCTCATCATCGCCTCCTCGCTCGGCTACTTCTTCCTCGAGGGTCTCGAGACGTTCGCGGTCATCTTCCTCCAGCGCCGCTACGGGATCGCCCACGGGCTCGCCACGCTGCTGCTCGCCGCGCTCGTGGTGCTCGCCATCTCCGGTGCGGTGCTCGGCGGGCGGATCGCCGATCGCCTCGTCGCCAACGGGCGGATCGCGGGGCGAATCGTAGTGGCCGCGATCGCCTACATGCTCGCGGCGCTCGCGCTCGCCCCCGCGTTCGCGCTGCACGCGCTTCCCATCGCCGTCGTCTTCTACTTCGTCGGGGGCTTCGCGATCGCCGCCCCCAACCCGCCGATCAACGCCGCGCGGCTGGACATAATGCCCGCCGCCCTGTGGGGTCGGGCGGAGGGCGTGCGCACCGTGCTCCAGAACCTCGCCCAGGGGCTCGCCCCGTTCCTGTTCGGCTACGTCTCCGACCAGCTCGCCAAGGGTTCGGGGAACGGCAACGCGACCGGATTCGGTGCCGGGGCGAGCGGCGACGGCCTGCGTGACACGTTCCTCATCATGCTCGTGCCGCTGTTCGCCGCGGGGGCCGTGCGGGGGCGCGCCCGCCGCCGCCACCCCGGTGACGCCGCGCCCGCGCGGGGTTGTGCGCGGGGGCGGCGCGTGGGGGGGGGCGCCGAAGCCACCGGCGCCGGACGCTGAGGTCTACGGCGTGGCCGGCGGCGGCGTGCCGTTGCCCGGGCCGCCCGCGGCGCCGCTTCCGGGGCCTGGCATGCGGAACATCTGAGCCATCTTGGCCGCCACCATGATGTCGCCGGACAGCTGGATACGGCCGGTGAAATACGCCTTCATCGGGTCGGAGTTGCCGCTCGCGAGCTTGAGGAACTCGACCCCGTCGAGGGTCACCGTGAGCCGCGGGTCAACGCCCTCGCCGCGCTCGGTGCGCGCCCGCCCGTCCTCGATCACCAGCTGGTAGACGTCGTTGCCGCCGTCCGCGCGCCCGGTGACCACCCAACGGATCGCCGTCGTGGTCCCGGCAGCGGCGCTCGCGTCGACCTGTTTGGGCATCTGCCAGAAGATCCCGTCGAGCAGCGGCCGCCGCGCCGGCGAGCGCATGATCTGCTCCAGGCGCTGCGGGGGGGACTCGCGCACGAGCCGTTCGAAGCCGCCCTGGAGATGTGCGGGCGCGTCCGCGGCCAGCCGCTTGATCTGGTCCATCGCCCGCAGAGGGTCAAAGCCTCCGAACCCGTCGCTCACCAATCTCACGGTACACGGGCCGGTGAGGTCCGGCGGGTCGCGCGGTCGCTGGAGGCGACGGCGCGATGAGCCGGAGCGCGAGCGGCGGTGCGGACCGCCACGCGGATGGCGGTGAGGTCGAGTGTCCGACGCCGTTGTGGTGTCGCCGCGGCGAGATGAGATCTGACGTAGGCGGAGGCTCCCTGTCGGGGCGCGAAGAACGTCGAGCGGTGCTCCTTGTGCGGCGTGATCCACGCGACCTGGTTTCTCGCCGGGTCCGCGAGCAGGTAGCGAGGGCGTCCGCGTGAATCCTCGAGGGCGACGCCGATCGACGCCCGCCTCAGGTGCGCCCGCACCCGCGCGCGGTACGCGGCCGGTGGGGGATTCCCGAGCTCGCGGCCGTGCTTCCCGCGGGCGTGGCCGGCGGCCAGTGCCTCCAGGAGGCGACGCTGGTCCGGCGACGGCTGCAGGTAGGCAGCGAGCGGGGGCTCAACGCCGCCGCTCACCGCTCAAGGATCGTCATGAGGGAATCGGCGAGCTCTTCCGCCGCGGCGGCCGGCTGGCCGACGAGCGGCTCCCACTCGTCCTCGGGAATCGCGTAGGCGCCGTTCAACGCCTCGTTGAGTGCCCCGAGCAGCGCTCGCAACTCCAGCGTCGACACCCGCACCTGCACTTCATCTCCGTCGCGCCGGACTTCCTCCATCGTCTGCCTCCCGTGTCGTGGCCGTCGTCGCTGGTTAATAGCCGCGAGAGCGCTCTCGTTCACCCCCCTCGTCGAGCCTGCGCCGCTGCATCAGGCGCGTCGTCCCCGGGGGTGGCTCTACCATCCGGAAACCGCGGGCGGTTAGCTCAGTTGGTAGAGCGCCTGCCTTACACGCAGGAAGTCGGCGGTTCGAGACCGTCACCGCCCATTTCAATAAAGTCCTGTAAGACCGGGGACTTTGCTGATTGTGCGTCCGGTTTACAAAGACCCTTACCGCCGGGCAACTGATCCGGGCAATTTTGAGATCAATTTCGCGCGCACCGCTACCTCCCGTTTTGGGCGGTGCGGTCATTACCCCGGTCGCGCAGACTCTGCATGCTCTTTGTCCGACCGTCTCACCTCGGTTTCGCGCGAGCTGTCGTTCGGATGCGCGTGAGCAGTCCGCGAGGTCGGGCCGAGGAGCCTGAGCTGAACGAGCGTCGCGATGAAGCCTGTCGTGTGGCGGCGAGAATGGTGGGGGTGAAGACCGGGAGAGCGGCAGACGAGCAGCGGTCGCGTTTCGCGCGGCTGTTTGGGTTTGCCGTCGCTGCCCCGGAGGTCATGGTCCTTGAGCAACAGTCGCGGCAGGGTTATCACGAGCAACGGGTCCGCTTTCGCTCGATGCAGGATGACGTGTCTGCCTATCTGCTGTTGCCTGACGGTCCGGGGCCGTTTCCTGCAGTCGTCGTTTTTCATCAGCACGCCAGTCAATGGCACCTGGGTAAGAGCGAGGTGGCGGGTCTGGTGGGCGACCCGTACAACGCGTTCGGGCCTGCGCTCGCGCGCGCTGGTGTAGTGGTGCTCGCTCCCGATGCGGTGGGGTTTGAGGACCGCCGGCGGACTGGTCCTGGTATCCAGCCGCACGAGGACGATGGTTCGCAGTACTTCAACGAGATGGCCTACCGCCTGGTCCGGGGTGAGCTTCTGGCCAGCGCCGTGCTGGGCGACGCAGCCGCCGCGGTGTCTGCCCTGACCGCTCACGAACGGGTGGACGCCGCGCGTATCGGCGCGGTCGGGCATTCTTACGGAGGGAACGTCACGCTGTTGCTCGCCGCCCTTGATCAGCGGGTGCGATTTGCGTGCGCGAGCGGCGCAGCCTGCACGTACCGCCGGCAGATCGCGTCTGGCACCGGCTTGGAGCTCGCCTAAATCGTCCCGGGGATCCTGACGGTGGGCGATATCGACGCGGTGATCGTGCTGATCGCGCCGCGGGCGCTGTTGCTCGTCTCTGCCACCGCGGACAGGTACTCCGCCGACGCCGACGAGGTTGCGAGCGCCGTGGCGCCGGCATGGAGCGCAGCGGGAGCGGCCAACGCCCTGCAAGACGACCGCTACGACGGCGGCCACGCCCTCACCAGCGAGCGGTTTGAGCGTATCGTTGCCTGGACGGTGGATCACGCCACGTCGGCGTAGGAACCTCCACCTGCGGCCGCTGCGCGGCGGCGAACGGCGCACGTGCATGCGCTGCGGCACGAGCGCCTCACGCCCGGTCGTTGTTGCGTAGACGCCCGCCGCAGGAGACTGAGGTCGTGGACGATTCGCACTCGCGTGACTGGGACCTTGACGTGGACACGGTGTCGTCGTCTGGTGGAGCAGCAGTTCCCAGCGCTGAGCGATGAACGGATCGCTCGACTGGGGGCAGGGTGGGACCATGAGCTCTACTCGGTCGGGGAGGACTGGATCCTGCGGTTTCCCAAGCGCGCCGAGCGTGTTCCGTGGCTACTGCGGGAGATTGAGATCATGGAGCTCGTCGCCGGAGCGCTCAAGCATCTGGTCGCGCGATTCGAGCTGCGGGGACGTCCTGGTTCGGGATGCCCGTACCCGTTCGTCGGTTACCGACGGCTGATCGGAATCTGTGCCGACCAGACAGGGCACGTCAGTCGAGCACTGCCCGCTGATATCGGTCAGGCGCTCAGCCGACTGCATCGCGTCTCCGTCGATCAGATCCCACCAACGCCGGTCGGCGGCGAACCGGATTCTTGGGATCAGTTGGCGACCCAGCTGCAATCCGTCGCCACGGTGGTCCAGCCGCTACTCAGCGAGGATCTGCTCGCTCGCGCCCGACCGTACCTCAACGGACGCCGGCAGCCACCTCCGCGACGCGAAGAGCAGCGCGCGATCCACAACGACATCTGCCCCGAGCACCTGATCGTCGCCCCACGCAGTGGACGGTTGACCGGGATCATCGATTTCAGCGACGCGACCGTCGGAGACCCCGCTCTGGACATGGTCGGCCTCATCGGCCTGGGCGGCTACCGTTCATCGCCGACGTCCTGTCCTCCTATGACCTCGAGCTGGGCGAGAACTTCGCGGACACGCTGATCTGGCTAGCTCGCGTGCTGACGCTCTCCTGGCTCGCCGAGGCTGCCGCCAATGACCGAGCATGCATACCGAAGCATGTTGGCTGGGTCACGGCAGCGCTCGCCGATCCCGCTACCAGTCTCGCCTGATCAGCATGGTCATGGCCATGGCCAGCTGCTGGTTCATCGCCGGATCGAGCGTCCCCGACTTGGCCGCGCTCTTCCTGTCATCCACCCGAAAGGGGCAGTCTGGCCAGGCGCCCCGAAATTCGTGAAGGGAGAAGCCGGAGCTCAGGAGTTCGCGGCGTCGCCGAGTAGTCGTTCGACGAGCACGCAGTCATTCCAATTGCCCGTCGAGGCGTCCGTGGCGGCGTTGAACGCCGACTTCTGCAAGCCGGCGGGCGTGGTGAGCGGTGCGACTGGGATGGGTGTAGAGGCCGTGGCGTTCGGACTCGGCGCAGAGGGCCTCAAGCAGCTGGCGGCCGAGTGCTTGTCCGCGGGCGTTGGGTGCACGTAGACGGCG
>CAXTTD010000268.1:0-5047 GCA_964246945.1 uncultured Solirubrobacteraceae bacterium
CCCGTGCGCTGCACGTAGTACACGGCCCGCGCGAGCTCGAGCGCGCGGAACACCCGGTGGGCGACGTCGCGGTCCTCGACGCGCACGATCCCTGCGCCCATCGCCCCGAACAGGGGCTTGACCACAACGTCGCCGTCGAGCTGGTCCCAGGCGTTCATGGCGTCCTCGCAGCGTTCGCAGACGAGCGTCGGCGGCGTCGGCACGCCGGCGGCGGCGAGCGCCGCGGACGCCCAGGACTTGTCGATCGTGCGCTCGATCGCGCGGGGCGGGTTGACGCAGCGCACGCCGGCGGCGGCGAGCACATGCAGCGCATCCATGCGGAAGATCACCTGCTCCAGCGAGCCCCGGGGCAGGCCGCGAACGATGAGCAGATCGAGCGCGTCGAGGACGACGTCGCCAGGCCCGAGCACGTGAGCCACGCCGCCGGCATCGATCTGCGAGCGCAGCCGCGTGGCCG
This sequence comes from uncultured Solirubrobacteraceae bacterium, assembly GCA_964246945.1. Classification (GTDB taxonomy): domain Bacteria; phylum Actinomycetota; class Thermoleophilia; order Solirubrobacterales; family Solirubrobacteraceae; genus Palsa-465. Next base: position 458 of record CAXTTD010000268.1, read on the forward strand.
GGATCGCCACCACGTCGTGGCCGGCGGCCGACAGCGCCTGGAGCAGGCCGCGCGAGTGCCAGGACCCCGACGCGCCGAGCACCCCGACGCGCATCCCGTCGGCTACCCGGTGAACGACCGCTCCATCACCTCGGGCGCGAGCCCCCCACCGTGATGCGCCCGCCCCGACGCCACGCTGGTGAGCGTCACCGCGGCGGGGCTGAACAGCATCGGGTCGATGTCGTAGAAGTTCCAGTCGGCCGCTTCGAGCAGCTCGCCGAACGGGGTGCCGAACGCGTCGGAGGCCGACGAGGGCAGCTTCTCCGCGAGCTCAGCGACCTCGTCGTCCTCGCCCTCGAGCCACAGGTGGACGGTCCCGCCGTAGAGGACGGCGTCGTTGGTGCGCCCGATCGCCGCCGGGTCCTTGGCCGCCGGCGGGGCGAGCGGGCAGCACCCCCAGCCGTTGCGCACCCGCGCAGGGTCGACCCCGAGCTCGTGGAGCTTGTGCAGCGCGGTCTCCACCACCCGCGCGGAGATCTGGACCGAGCCGCAGATCGAGGCGGTGGGGGCGATCAGGAACGTCACCGCAAACGGGTCGACCCCACAGCGCTCGGCCACCTTGGCGACGATCTCGTCGGGGGGATCGTCGCGGGTCTCCAGGCACAGCACCGCACGGTCGCAGCGCTCGCGCCACGCGAGTTCCTCGAATAGGTCCTCGGCGCGCGCGAGCGCCCGCCCCGGGCCACTGGCGAGCGCGAAGAAGTCGCCCTCCGAGAGCTGCCAGCCGGCGTACTGGGAGGCGAGGCAGGCGGTGGCCGGGTCGTCGGCGCCCACCGCGACGCCCGGCCACACGCGCTCCCCGACGGTCACCGGGACCTGGTCGATGCGGCCCAGGCCGCCCATGCACACGGCGGCGAACCCGAGGCCGGCGCGCAGCCCGCCGGGGGCCGAGACGCCGCAGTCCACGACGCGGGCGCCGGGGCCAAGCGTGCGCACGGTGATCCCCAGCGCGTCGGCGTCGGCAATCATCGCGTCCACGATTGCTCCGGCGCGTGCGTTCATCGACAGGCTCATGGTGAGCGGGCCTCCTCGGGGTCGAAGATCAGGATCTCACCGCGGTCGAGCTCGCAGCCGTCACCCGACCAGCGCTGCCAGATCCCGTCGACGAGTGCGTCGTCGACGGGCCAGAAGCGCGCGCGCAGCTCACGCAGCTGCAAGCGCAGCGCCGGCGGCACGTAGCGGGTCGCGAAGCGATAGCCGGGCAGCAGCGGGGTCGGCGTGCCGGAGACGATGCTGCCCCGGCGGTTGCCGAGACCGGCCTCGGCTCCGACTCCGCCGAGCGCGATCACGGTGCCGGCAAGCATCCGCAGGCCGGCTCCTGCCCCCGCGGTGCCGCTGACCGCCACCAGGCCGCGTCGCATCCCGGCGCCGACCTCCTCGCCGGCGTTGCCGCTCACCACGATCTCGCCGCCGCTCATTCCCGCGCGGGTGCCCGGGTAGGCGCTGCCGAGCCGATCGCCCGCGTCGCCGCGAAGGGTGATGGCCCCACCGGACATCTCGGCTCCGCCCCAGTGGCCGATGTCCCCGACGACGGTGATCTCGCCGCCGACCATCCCGGCGCCGAGGTGGTCACCGCACGGACCGTTGATGATGATCTGACCGCCACCCATGCCGGCTCCGATCCGGTCCACCCGGCCGCAGTCCCCGGCGATGAACAGGGTGTCGTCGCCGGTGCCCGCCGCGGTGAACACCTCGCCGAGGCGTGCGTGCGAGCGCCCACAGCGGAGCTCGAGGTCGAGCACCTCACGGCCGCTGCGGCCGCGCAGCCGCGCGGGGGTGAGCGCCGAGCCGTCGATGCGCCCGGGCGGTGGCTCGCGGACGGTGAGGGTGAGGGTCATGGCGGGTTGCGCAGCTCCGAGAGCGGGAAGTGGAACTCGCCGAGGCCACCGCCGAAGTTGGCCGCGCTCACGTGGGAGGCGCCCGCCGCCGCCGCGGCGTGCAGCCCGCGGCGCATCGTGTTGCGCACCGTCGCCTCCGAGACGCCGTCGATGACGATCTCGAACATCGCGTTCACGCCCTCGGGCACAAGCGTGTCGTGCACCCGGGCGCGTAGCGTCGGGGCGAGGCGGTGGTTGGTGGAGGCCGGCATCGAGGAGGTGAGCGCGCCGACCTTGCTGCCGCTGCGCACGATTCCGCCCGGGAACGGCAGGGCGACACCCGGGCCGCGCATCGCCGCCACCGCCGCCTGCGCGGCAGCGAGCGCGGTCCCGTCGTCGGCGGCGCCGATGACGAGGTTGCCGCCGCCGACCCCGTGCTCGACCCCGACCGACTCGGCGATGAGGAACTCGCCCTCCATCACCGGGACCCGCCAGAAGCGCTCGGTGGCGATCACCTTGCTCGCCTGGAAGCCGTCACCGAAGTAGCGCAGCGCCGACCCCATCGCCACCCTGCGCTCGGCGTCGGGCAGCCCGTCGAAGCAGGCGGTCGTCGGGCAGGTCATCACGCACTGGCCGACGCGGTCGATCACCCGCTTGCCGACGCTCTCGCGGTCCATCGCGAACAGCAGCACCGCGACCCCCGGGCGGCCGTCGGGCGTGCGGTCGGTGGCCACCACGCGCTCGATCGCGGCCTCGCACTTGCAGCCGATCACCGAGGTGGCGAATCCGGTGGCCGTGCGCGCCGCCTCGTGCGCCCACTCGAGGGTGGCAGCGGTGATGATGAGGCGCGTGTAGCGCATCGGGAACGCCTCGGCGAACGTGTCGGCGACCTCGCAGCCGCCAAGTCGGTAGCCGTCGCTCACGGCGTCGCCTCCACGACGCGGGCGGGCTCGCGCAGCGCCGGATCATGGACCGGGTAGTGGGGGAAGGCGACCGTGTAGCGCTCGCCGAACAGCGGCTCGAGCACCGCGTCGACCTCGGGGTCATAACCGGCGTGCGCCGAGAGCAGCAGCCCGTCGTCGGCGCGACGCAGCTCGCCGTCCTCGACGACCACCTCGCCGCCCTTGATCACGTAGCGCGGGGTGGCGAACATCTCCTCGCGGTCGGCGCGGTCGTGGTAGATCGTCACGTCGGCGTCGGCGCCGACCCTGAGGTGCCCCTTGTCGCGCAGGCCCAGGCGCCGAGCCGGCGCCGCTCGGGTGATGATCGCGATCTCGTTGAGGGTGTACTCGCGGTCAAGGCCGTCGAGCAGCGCGGTGTGCCGGATCGCCGACTGGCTGGCGCGGGTGATCTGGTCGTCGCGGAACGCGCGATCCATGAGCAGGCGGATGAGCTTGGGGTAGCTGAGGAACGATCCGCCGTTGGGGTGGTCGGTGGACAGCATCACCTGCCAGGGGTCGCGTCCGAGCAGGAACAGCTCGAGGCCGATCCCCCACTGAAGGGCATGGACGTAGTTGCTTGCCTTGTACGCGAAGGGCACGATCCCGCACCCGGTCTCGACCTCGGTGTCGTGGCTGAGCCACTTGGGGTCGCCGATCTCGCGCAGCGTCGCCGACACGGCGGAGTCGGCGGTCATTGTCATCGCCGGCGCGAACATCACCTGGCCGACGTCGCAGGTGTGCTCGGGATGCTCGGCGAGGAAGTCGAGCAGCTCGGGCGCCCGGGAGCGGAACTGACCGGAGTCGGTGGCCCCGTAGCTGTGGAACTGCAGGTGGGCGAAGTGGGCCTGGCGGCCCGCGAGGGTCCCCATCGTGTCGAGCGTGATGTCGGCGTTACCGGCGACGCCGAGGTTGTTGGCGTGGATGTGGACGGGGTGGGGCAGCCCCAGCTCGTCGACGGCGCCGCCGATCGCCTCCAGCACCTGGCGGGGGGTGACGGCGAAGCCGGCGATCGTGTCGTCGAGGGTCTCGACGTGGCCCCGGGACTGCTTGTAGAGCTCGACCCCGCCGGGGTTCACGAGCTTGACCCCGTAGCCGCCGGTCGCCTCGAGCCACCACGCGATGGCGTCGCGAAGCTGCGAGGAGGCAGCGCCCCCGGACTCGCGGATGAGCTCGAACAGGACCTGGTTGTTGCCCATCAGGATGAGGAACGCCTTGTCGATGAGCGGCGTGTCGCGCAGCTCGGCGAGCACGTGGCGGGCCGCCAGCGGGGGAGCGGCCGCTTCGACCACGGTCGTGTAGCCGAGCAGCGCGTAGCGGTAGCCGGTGGCGAACGTGGAGGGCACGATCCCGCCGGTGCCCGAGCGCAGCAGCTCGGTGCGATCGAGGGTGTCGGCGCGGCGGTCCTCGGGGGAGAGCCGGCGCGCGGCGTTGGCCGCCGGGCCGGCGATGTGGGCGTGGATGTCGACGCCCCCGGGCATCACCACCATCCCCCGCGCGTCGATCGTGCGGGCGTCCTCTCCGGGGTCGGCGACGATCCGGCCGTCGCGCACGCACACGTCACGGATCTCGCCGTCGACGTCGTTGGCCGGATCGTGGACCGCGCCGCCGGTGATGCGGATCGCGGTCATCCGGCAAGCGCCTCCGTGAGCCGGTCGAGCACCGCGGCCGCCGTGGGGCGGTTGCCCGGCAGCGGCGCGGCCAGCGCGAGCGGGACGCCGTCGAGCCGGTGCGCGGTGCCGGTCGCCGCGACGCCGGCGGCGGCGGTGCGGATCGACACCGCGGCGTCGGGGCAC
>CAXTTD010000269.1:0-5025 GCA_964246945.1 uncultured Solirubrobacteraceae bacterium
CCTCCAGGTCGGCCCGCTTGAGCTCGGTGACGATGTACCCGCGGCGCGGGCGGTACGTGACCTGCCCCTCGCGCTCCAGGATCCGCAACGCCTCGCGGACTGGGGCGATCGAGATCCCCAGCCGCCCCGCAACGCCCTCCTGGCCGATCCGATCGCCGGGCACCAGGGCGCCGCAGACGATCTCGGAGCGCAGGTGGGCGAGCGCGTGCTGGGCGGTCGTCCCCGGGGGCGGCGGGGAGACCGCGAGGCTCATCCGCGGAACGCCGAGGTTCCGGTGAGCGCGCCGCCGATGACGAGCGCGTGCACGTCGGCTGTGCCCTCGTAGGTGACGACCGACTCGAGGTTGTTCATGTGGCGGATGACCGGGTACTCGAGCGTGATCCCGTTGGCGCCGAGCACCTGACGGGCATTGCGCGCGACGTCGAGCGCGTCGTTGACGTTGCCGAGCTTGCCCATCGAGACGTGCTCGGGGCGCAGAACGCCTGAGTCCTTCATCCGCCCGAGCTGCAGCGCCATCAGCGCGGAGCGGTTCACCTGCAGCGCCATGTGGGCGAGCTTGTACTGCTGGATCTGAGTGTGGGCGATCGGCTTGCCGAACACCGTGCGCTCCTGCGCGTACTCAAGCGCGGCCTCGAAGCACGCCCGCGCCGCGCCGGCCGCACCCCACACGATCCCGTAGCGGGCCTCGTTCAGGCAGGAAAGCGGGCCGCGCAGGCCGGCCGCTTCGGGCAGGATCGCGTCCGCGGGCAGGCGTACGTCGTCGAGGATCAGCTCCGAGGTGATCGACGCCCGCAGCGAGAGCTTCTTGTGGATGTCCTGCGTGGAGAAGCCGGCGGTGTCGGTGGGCACCACGAAGCCGCGGATGCCGTCCTCGGTGGCCGCCCACACCACCGCGACCGCGGCCGCGGAGCCGTTGGTGATCCACATCTTGGTGCCGTTGAGGACCCAGTCATCGCCGTCGCGCTTGGCCCGGGTGCGCATCGCCCCGGGGTCCGAGCCCGCGTCGGCCTCGGTGAGCCCGAAGCAGCCGATCGCCTCGCCGGCGGCCATCCGTGGCAGCCACTCGGTCTTCTGCTCCTCCGAGCCCCAGCGCCAGATCGCGAACATCGCGAGCGAGCCCTGCACGGAGACGAGGCTGCGGATGCCTGAGTCGCCCGCCTCGAGCTCCATGCACGCCAGGCCGTAGGCGGTCGCGCTCGCCCCGGCGCAGCCGTAGCCCTCGAGGTGCATGCCGAGCACCCCGATCTGACCGAGCTCCTGCGCGAGCTCGAGCGGGATCGTGCCCTGCTCGAACCAGTCACCGACGTAGGGCGTCACCTTGTCGGCCACGAACGCGCGGACGGTGTCGCGGATGTCGCGCTCCTCGTCAGACAGCAAGCGGTCGAGCCCGAGGTAATCGCGCGGGTTGAGGGCGGGTGGGGTGGCGGTGGTGGTGGCCATGAGCGTCCGGGGCTCCTTTGCTCTCGTGTGACGCAGCTGAGCTTCGAATTTCGAAGGTTTAGGGAGAGTGTCGCACATACCGCCCGGATTTACCCTCCGCGAGCGAGACCTCAAGCTGGACGCGTCCCCACGACTCGCCCTTATAGGCCAAGCGGATCTCATGGGACGTCAGCGACCGCGCCGCCGGAGGTGCATCCTCGAGATGAGGAGCTTTGGCCGGGGCTCCCCTGGACCCAGGCCCTCCGAGCGGATTACGGTCCTTGCTCCCCGCTGGCTTCTGCGCCGAGATTGGGCACAACCCCGGTGACTTCACGAACCGTGGGTCGCATCAGCGGCTGGGCAGGGTGGGCCGAATTTGCCGTCGGTCCCCCAGGGGTGATCGCGAGCCCGGCCGGTGGCGCGATGGGCTCCGCGGCGAGCGCGGCGGGTGCGGCGGCGCCGCCGCGGGCACGGAGCAGCAGCCCACCTGCGGCGGCGGCGAGCAGCGAGGCGAGCGCGATCATCTCCCACCCGTGTCGGTAGGCGGACAACGTCGCGGCGTCGCCATGTGGGGTGCCGATCACGGCGATGAGGACGGCGACCCCGATGGCAAGCCCGACCTGGCGCAGCATGTTGACGACCGCGGAGCCGGTCGCAAACGCGTGGGCGGGCAGGGCGGCGGCGCCGGCGGCCATGAACGTCGGCAGGGTGAGCCCGACGCCGATGCCGGTGAGGATGATGCCGCCGAGCATGTCGGCCACGTAGTGGGGGGCGATCGTCACCGATAGCGCCCACCAGGCAGCCCCCGCGGCGAACAGGGTCGCGCCGGTGGCGATCACCGGCCCCGGGCCGAAGCGGGCGATCAGCCGCCCCGCGACCAGGAACGCGAACAGCGGCACCATGATCGGTCCCGGCGCGATCGAGAGGCCGGTGAGCAGCGCCGACCAGTGCCACACGTCCTCGGCGTAGAGCACGCGGGAGAGCAGCATCGCGCCGAAGCCGATCGAGAACAGGAGCGCGACCACCGAGGAGCCGGTGAAGGTGCGGACCCGGAACAGGCGGGCGTCGATCAGCGGGTTGCGGTGGTGGACGCACAGCAGGGCGAAGCTGGCGAGCAGGACGACCGCGCCGACAAGCGAGCCGACCGTCGCCGCCGAGCCCCAGCCCCAGTCGCCGCCCTTCACCAGGCCGAGCGTGAGGGCGCTCACCCCGGCGGTGACGAGCACCGCGGCGAGCGGGTCAGGGGCGGGCACCGGGTGGCCGGAGACGCGCGGCAGCCGCCGCCAGCCGACGATGATCGCCACCGCGCCGATGGGGACGTTCACGAAGAACACCCAGCGCCAGGAGAGGGTGACGAGCAGGCCGCCGACGACCGGGCCGAGCGCGGCGGCGAGGCCGCCGATGGAGGTCCACGCCCGGACCGCGCTGTGGCGGCGCTCGGGCTCGGTGGTGGCGAGGACGAGGGATAGCGAGGCCGGGGTCAGCAACGCGGCGCCGGCGGCCTGGACGACGCGGAAGGCGACGAGCGTCGTGAGGTCGGTGGCGAGGCCGCAGGCCGCCGAGGCGGCGGTGAAGATCACCACGCCGAGCAGGAACGCGTGCTCACGCCGGTGACTCTCGGCGAGGCGGCCGAACAGGACGAGCAGCGCGGCGTACACGATCGCGTACGCGTTGAGCACCCAGGAGAGATCTGCGAGGTTGCCCTCGTGCAGGTCCCGGCCGATGCTGGGCAGGGCGACGTTGACGATGAACAGGTCGAGGCTGGCGAGCACGACGCCGGCGCACACGATGACGAGCACAAGCGTGGATCCGGCATCGGCGCGGCGGGTGAGCAGGCGGGACATGAGCGGTCTCCCGGCGATTGGCGACAAGCTGGCTGAGGAATGCAGCAGCCAGCACCCTAGCACGCTGACAGTTGCCCTCCTAAGCCAGCTATCATCAGGTTGCATGGACTCGATCTCCCCGACCGCCGGCCTCGACCCCATCCCGACGCCACTGCGGGTCGACCGCCGCCTCCAGGCGCGTCGCGGCCCGGCCGTCGACTGCTCGATCGACCGCGCGCTGCAGGTGGTGAGCACCCGCTCGGCGCTGCTGCTGCTGCGCGAGGCGTTCTACGGCGTCACCCGCTTCGACGAGCTCACCGCGCGCGTCGGTATCAGCGAGCCGGTCGCCGCCGCCCGCCTGAAGGAGCTCGTCGCCGCCGGACTGCTCGCCCGCGAGCCCTACCGCGAGCCCGGCCAGCGCACCCGCCACGCCTACCGGCTCACCGAGAAGGGCTCAGAGCTCCTGCCGGTGCTCGTCGCCCTGCTGCAGTGGGGTGACCGCTGGGAGGCGGCCGAGGGTGGCGGCCCGGTCGCGCTCACCCACGTGGACTGCGGCGAGCCGGTGCACGCGGAGCTGCGCTGCGGCGCCGGTCACGCGGTGGACGCGACGAAGGTCCACCTTGCGCCGACCGACGCCGGGATCGCCCGCCGGCGCGCGTGAACCTGCCGACACAAGCTGCGTGCTGGTTGGTTCGTTCCCGCGTATCCGCTCCGGGTCTCGGCGGCGAGCGACAGTCAGATCGAGAGTGCCCCGGCGTCATTTCTCACGGCCATTCCATGGCGTACGCTGCGGCACAGTGCAATGCTGATCCACCTCGCCAAGCTGGATGACCCCCATCTCGATCAACCCGTGGGGGCATTCACGATGCACGCGGCGACCGACCGCGTTCGCGCCCACGAGTTGACCGACTCTCCCGACGACGCGGACGTCATCCTGTTCACGCAGTGTCACATGCTTCCGGAGGACTGGCGCCTGAAGCGGCTGAGAGCGCATCCACTGAGACGCGCATACCCCGAGAAGGTGCTCGTCTACAACGAATTTGATCGACCCTGGTGCACCTTTCCGGGGGTGTACGTGAACATGCCGGCCGGACCCTTCATCGAAGCACATCAGCGCGCATGGGGGTACTTCGTCCCCCCGCCCGCCGCGTCAGACATGGCACCCGATCTGCTGTTCTCGTGCATCGCTTCGAATACGGCGCCGTGTCGACGACTCCTGTTCACGCTGCAGCATCCCGACGCCATCGTCGAAGAGGTACAGGGGTTTCGCTTCTGGGACGCGACGTCAGCAGACTTCGAGAAGCGGCGAGTGAGATTCCAGGCGACTCTCGCTCGCTCGCGGTTCGTGCTCTGCCCCCGGGGAAATGGGACGTCCTCGGTAAGGCTCTATGAGGCGCTTGCCGCTGGCGCGGTGCCGGTCATCATCTCGAACGATTGGGTTGCTCCGTCGGGGCCGTCGTGGGAGAAGTTCAGCATTCGTTGGCCTGAGGGACGGATTGACGGGTTACTGGAGATGTTGGAAGCGCGGGACTCGGACTGGCCGCTCATGAGCCGGGAAGCCCGACGCGCGCACGACGAGTACTTCTCGCCAGAGGTGTACTTCCACCACGTGGCGGAGCTGTGCCACGATCTCTTGCGGGAGGACGCTACCGCCGCATTCCCGGCCAGGGGTGTGATCGACCGTCAGTTCGTGGGGCGGGCCGCGGAACACGCGCGCGCTCGCGTCCGGTACAAGCAAGGAAGCGTGAGGAGGAAGGTGCGGCGTATCGCAAGCAGCTGAGCT
>CAXTTD010000270.1:0-5018 GCA_964246945.1 uncultured Solirubrobacteraceae bacterium
ACGGCTCCGGGTGCACGCACTCCGCCGTGCTCGCGGCTCGCCTCGCGCTCGGCGCGCCGCCGGTGTCCGCGGCGCGGGAGGCCAACCGCCGGGCAGCACTCGCCGTGCGCGCCGGCCTGCGGACGAGCGGCGCGGGCGCCGGGCCGGTCGACGTGCTCGGGCTCGACCGGATCGCCGGCGCAGGGGGTACCGCCTGAGCCGGGGGCATGACATAATCCCGGAGTGCAGTTTCTGAGGATGAAGCCCGGGCACGGCGAGGTGCTCATCGCCGAGGGGGACGTCGAGCTCGTCGAGGACGAGCTGCGGCTGGTCGACGAGTTCCGCCGCCAGCTCGACGCCGGCCTGTGGGCGGCGGTGCCCACCCATGACGCGGCCGGTCACCGGCAGGCCCGCATGGTTCGGAGCTTCACCGACGTGCCCCGCGACGCCGATCGGGTGATCTTCTTCCCGCAGGCGGCCGGAGGCCGTTAGCGCTCCGTGATTCTCGCGCTCCTCGCCACCGCGCTGGTGGCGGTCGCGCTGCTCTCCGAAGAGCTGCTGCCCCGCCTCGACGAGTTGTGGTCGCGCATGCGCGCGCGGCGCCGCGCGGCACCGGCCGTCGGCTACGACCCCGGACGGGAGCGACGCGCCGAGCAGCGCGCGCGCTCGCTGCTGCGCTCGTGCGTGGGCGAGGAGGAGTGGGCGATGTACCGCGATCTGGGCTTCATCCGCGTGTGGGGCACGCACGCCGACGGCCCCGGCCGGCACGCGGCGGGCGGCCCCGGTGGCGCCGCCTACGCCTGCCGCATCTACCCGCACCGGGCCATCGTCGCCTACCTTGCCCAGACCCACCGGCTGCTCAGCGAGTACTGCGTCACCTTCCCCGACCAGACGCGGCCCTACGGCTCCGCCCGTCTGCCGGACTCCGACGACGTGCTCGCCAAGTGGATGGCGCTCACCGGCGACGAGGCGCGGCTGGTCTCGACCGCGAACATGCACCTGCCCGGCCGCCAGCTCGACCCGACCCGGGTCAAGCGGGATCTGTGGCGCCTATCGCAGTGGGAGCGCGGGTGGATGCGCGCCGCGGCGCGGCGCGGCCCGGCCGAGCCTCCGCAGACCCCGCTCGACACCGCCGACCAGTAGACCCCGGGGGCACGGCGCACGAAATCGTGCACCCGCGCGCCCGCCGCCGGTGATTCCGTTCCTGCGACGGCTGCCCTGGACCGTCGTGCCCCGGAAGCCGTCCATCACGCCCCGCGGACGGTCCGCACGGGAACCGATCGACGCACATTCACCGGTGAGCGTCGGGGTTTTCCGGTGCAAACCCGTGCGTTCTTCACCGGATCTTAGGGGGCCGGGCTCGACTCGCGGTTATCATCCGCCCCCGTGGCGAACGTGTCCTACCTGCGGTCTCCGGCGCGGCCGCGGGCCAAGTCGTACGCGCTGAGCGCTCCGGGCCGACGCCGCCGGGCCCCATGGCTGATCGCGGGTGGACTCGTCATCGTGCTGGCCGGGCTCGCGGTCGTCGCGGTCATCTTCAGCACCTCGCAGGCGAAGCTCACCAGCAGCTCCGGTGCGATCGCGAAGGTCGACCTGCCGCTCGGCGGCGGCTCGGTGAAGAAGGTCACGGCCACCACCGGGGTGCAGAACCAGGAGAAGTTCGTGAGGCTGGTCGTCAAGGGCGACCCGATCATCTACCCGGCCGGGAAGCTGCGCGCCGGGGAGAAGCTGACGATTACCGCCGTCGTGCGCCGCCCGGGCTGGATCTCCTGGCTCGCGGGCAAGACGCAGACCCTCACCCGCACCGTCGTCGTGCCCCGCTCGCAGATCCGAGACCGGTTCGTCACCCTCACCCGCGGCGGCGCGCTGCGGATCCACTTCTCCAGTCCCGTGCGCACCTTCGCCTACGGCGCCACGGCCGCCCACGTGCGCCGGCGCACGCTCGCGCACGCCCAGCAGAGCGTCACCGTGCCCCACACCGGCACCGCGGGGACGATGTACGTCGCCGCCACCGTCGACCCGTGGGAGACGGCCTCCGCAACGTCGGTGAGCTGGTTCCCCGCTGGTACCAAGGCGACCGCCGTCGCCCAGCCGGCCGCGGGGGCGACGATCAGGTCCGACACCCCGATCACACTCACCTTCTCCAAGCCCGTGAGCGCGGTGCTCGGCTCCCACCTGCCGACGGTGAGCCCCACCGGCGCCGGGCGCTGGCACACGATCTCCAGCCACGCGATCCGCTTCACCCCCAGTGGCTACGGCTACGGGCTCGGCCAGCGGGTCTCGATTCCGCTCCCGGCGGGCGTCCGCCTCGCCGGCGCCGCTCCGCACGCCAGCGCGAGCACCGGGATCTGGAACGTCCCCGGCGGCTCGACGGTCCGCCTGCAGCAGATGCTCGCCCAGCTCGGCTATCTGCCGATGAAGGTGAACTACACCTCCGGCCAGCCTGCGAACACGCTCGCGGCCCAGGAGATCGCGGCCGAGACCCCGCCGAAGGCCACCATCAGCTTCGCGTACGCGGACACCCCGGCCGGGCTCAAGAGCCAATGGGACGGCCCCGCCACCGCCGGCGAGCTGACCAAGGGCGCCCTCATGAAGTTCCAGTACGACCACGACCTGCAGGTCACCGGCTACGAGGACCCCCAGACGTGGCGCGCGCTGTTCATGGCGGTCATCAAGAATCAGCGCAACACCTTCGGCTACACGTTCGTGTCGGTGAGCGAGGGCTCGCCCGAGAGCCTGTTCGTCTGGCACAGCGGCAAGACCGTGCTCTCCAACATCCCGGTGAACACCGGCGTCTCCGGCGCCGCCACCCAGACCGGCACGTTCGCGGTGTTCGAGCACCTCCCTGTCACCACGATGATCGGCACCGACACCGACGGCACTCACTACGACGACCCCGGCATCAAGTGGGTGAGCTACTTCAACGCGGGTGACGCCCTGCACGAGTACCCCCGCACGTCCTACGGGTTCCCTCAGAGCAACGGGTGCGTCGAGATGGATGACGCCAACGCGCAGAGCGTGTACCCGTACACGCCGGTCGGCACGATCGTCCAGGTCAACAGCTGAGCCTCGCACCGCTGCCCGCACGCGGAGGGGTCGGAGCCGCCGCGGCGAACACGGTGCGACCGATGTCCGTCAGCGCCCCCGCCGATCTCCGCACCGCCGCCCGCTCGCCCCTCGATCCGGCGTGGCGGGCCGCCCTTGACGCCTTCGAGGACGATCTGCGTCGCCGCGTGGTCGCCGAGCGCACCCGCCGCGCGTACCTGAGCGACACCGAACAGCTCGCGCGCTGGGCGCGCGCCGAGGGCCTCACGCCGGCGACGCTCGACGTGCGCCGGCTGCGGCGCTACCTGGCCGCGCTCAGCGAAGCCGACCAGGCGCCACGGACCGTCGCGCGCAAGCTCGCGTCGCTGCGCGGCTTCCTCGACGTCCAGGTGACGCTCGGCGAGCGCCGCGAGAACCCGGCCGCCCTGCTCAGCGCGCCCAAGCGGGCGCAGAGCCTGCCCCGAGTGCTGAAGGCCTCCGAGGTCGCAACCCTGCTCGACCGCATCCCGGCCACCACGGCGCTCGAGCTGCGCGACCGCGCCCTGTTCGAGCTCGCCTACGCCGCCGGATTGCGCGCCGAGGAGCTCGTCACCCTCGAGCTCCGAAGCGTCGACTTCGACGCCGAGACGGTCCGCGTGGAGGGCAAGGGCGGCAAGACCCGACTGGTGCCCGCCGGCGAGCCGGCGCTTCAGGCGCTCGCGCGCTACCTCGCCACCGGCCGTCCGGCGCTCGCCACCCCCACCGCCGACCCCGCGCTGTTCCTCTCCAAGTCCGGCCGGCGCCTGTCGACCTCCGACGTCCGCCGCCGGCTGCGCACGTGGGCGCGACTCGCGGCCCGGCACGCGCCGGCGCTCGCCCAGGCTCACCCGCACGCGCTGCGCCACTCGTTCGCCACCCATCTGCTCGACGGCGGCGCCGACCTGCGGGCGATCCAGGAGCTGCTCGGTCACGCGAGCCTGTCGACGACTCAGGTTTACACTCGGGTAGAGTCGGCGAGGCTTCGCCGCGCCTACGCCGCCTCGCATCCGCGGGCATGACACCGGTAACGGGACAAATGGAAACCAACGTCAAAGCGATCGAGCTGCAGGAGCTGTGGAAGCGCTACAAGGCCTCCGCCGACGAGCGCGCCCGCGAGCGGCTGGTGGTCGCCTACTCACCGCTCGTGAAGTACGTCGCCGGTCGCATGAGCTCCGGCCTGCCCGCGCACGTCGAGGAGGCCGACCTCATCTCCTACGGTCTCGGCGGCCTCATCTCCGCGATCGAGCGCTTCGACCTCACCCGCGAGATCAAGTTCGAGACCTACGCCATCACCCGCATCCGCGGCGCGATCATCGACGAGCTGCGCACCCTCGACTGGGTGCCGCGCTCGGTGCGCGCCCGCGCACGCTCGTTCGAGCGCGCCAACATGAAGCTCGAGGCCCAGCTGCAGCGCGCGCCCACCGACGAGGAGATGGCCCGCGAGCTCGAGATCTCCGTGGATGACTTCCAGGAGCAGCTGATGCAGATCTCCAACTCGACGATCGTCGCCCTCGACGAGATGTGGAACGTCTCGGACTCCAGCGGCGACTCGGTGTCGCTGCTCGACACGCTGCCCGACGCCGGCGCGCCCGATCCTCAGACGCTCGTCGACGAGTCCGAGCTGCGCGACCGCATCGCGGACGCGATCGCCGCCCTGCCCGAACGCGAGAAGCTGGTGGTCGCCCTCTACTACTACGAGAACCTCACCCTCCGCGAGATCGGCGAGGTCCTCGGCGTCACCGAGTCCCGCGTCTCCCAGCTGCACACCAAGGCGGTGCTGCGGTTGCGCTCCAAGCTCGCCGGCGAGCTCGACTAGCGGCTCTCCAGTGGGGCCCGCCCCCCGCCGCCCCGCCCCCGCCCCCCGGCGCCCCCCCCGGCGCCCGGCGGCGCCCCCGGCCGCCCCCGGCCCATCCAGCCATCCTCGACCATGCGGCCGCCGTAGCTGCGCGGCCCCGCGAGGCGGAGCCCGAGCGCCC
>CAXTTD010000271.1:0-1019 GCA_964246945.1 uncultured Solirubrobacteraceae bacterium
CGAGTCCGAGCGCGACGAAGCCGAGTCCGAGCCGTTCCTGCAGGCGTTCGACGTGCTCACCCAGGCGATCCGTCGGGCACGCGGCGCCCCGGTCCGCGACGGTGACGGCGAACTGCACCTCAGCTTCTCCCAGTACGCCCTGATCCGCGCCCTCGACGGCCGTGAGGCGGCCCGGATCGGCGACCTCGCCGGTGACGCCGCGGTCACACCGTCGACCGCGACCCGCATCCTCGACACGCTCGAGCGCCGGTCGCTCGTGCGCCGCGACCGCGTCCCCGAGGACCGCCGGGCGGTCACGGTGAGGCTCACCGACCGCGGCCACGCCGCGCTGCGCCGTCAGGATCGCTGGATGCAGGGGCGTGAGCGGGCGTTCTTCGCCGCCCTCCCCGAGGTCGAGCAGGCGCTCGCGCCCGATCTGCTCGTGCGACTCGCCGACCTCATCGACGAGCTCGCCGTCGGTCCCGACGACCCACTGCCCAGTGGCCCGCCGGGCGCGGCGCCGGAGCGCTGACTCGCCGGACCGCTGACTCGCCGAGCGCTCAGCGCTCGCCGCGGCCGGTCTGCTTCTGCAGCTCGTCGATGAGCCGCGAGGCGTCGGCCTTCGTGATGTTCTCGGGCACCGACTGGCCCGCCTGCTGGGCGAGCGTCGACAGGTAGGAGAGCTGCGGGCCAGTGGCCGGCTCCTCGCCGGTCACCCAGTCCTTGGGGTCCTTCTCGGGGTTCTGCGCGGTGGGCTGCGTGTCGTCGGCCATGACCGCTCACTGTAGATCGGTTCGCGGATGGCTACTTGGCGCGCGGATGCTCGAGCGGGGAACTCGTCCCCCCGGTGCTGCCGCGCTGGGCGAGTGGGGCGTGTCGGCACTCCCGATGCCTGATCGTCCCGCTCGCGCCCGGGTGGTCACCGAGTGGGGCGTTTCTCCGGCGGGTCAGGTCGGCGGGCGTCGTCGGCCGCCCCCCGACCCCCAGCGCCCGCCCCCCCCCCCGGGACAAAGGCGGGGCCCAGAACCCCCACTACCACC
>CAXTTD010000271.1:1029-5015 GCA_964246945.1 uncultured Solirubrobacteraceae bacterium
GGGGCGCCCGCCGCCGTCCCGCGTGCGCAGGCCGCCCGCCGGGTACGACTGGCGGGACCATGACCCCGGAATCCACGAGATCACCCGCCGAGGACGGCGAGGACCAGCCTGCCGCCGAGACCCCGATCGCCGGCCACGGCCTGATCGGCGATCTGCGCACCGTCGCCCTGGTCACCGAGGCGGGCACGATCGACTGGTTCTGCCCGGAGCGCTTCGACGGGCCGAGCGTGTTCGCGGCGATCCTCGACGGCGAGCGCGGCGGGCACTGGACGATCGCGCCGGAGGCGGCGCGGTCGCGCACCACTCAGTTCTATTTTCCGGACTCGGGCGTGCTCGTCACCCGTTTCATGACCCGCGAGGGGGTCGTCGAGCTGCAGGACTTCATGCCGGTCTCCGAGCATCAGCGGATCGTGCGCCGGGTGAGCTGCGTGCGCGGCCGGATGCGCCTGCGCAGCGAGCTGCGCCCGCGCTTCGACTACGCGCGCGCTGAACACCGCACCCGCCGCAACCACGACGGGGTGGTGCTCGCCACCGACGAGCTGAAGCTCACCCTGTTCGCGGGCACCGAGCTGCATACCGAACACGGTGACGTGCTCGCCCGCGCCGACGTCACCGAGGGCGACACCGTCACCTTCGTCCTGCACGTCGGCGACGTGGGCGTGCCCGGCTGCCACGCGAGCGACGCCGCGCGCACGCTGTTCGACGAGACCGTCGGCTTCTGGCGCGACTGGCTCGGGACCTCGACCTACCGAGGTCGCTGGCGCGAGATGGTCCACCGCTCGGCGCTCACCCTGAAGCTGCTCACCTACGCGCCGAGTGGCGCGATCGTCGCCGCGCCCACCGCGGCCCTGCCCGAGACGATCGGTGGCGAGCGCAACTGGGACTACCGCTACGTGTGGATGCGCGACGCCGCGTTCTCTGTGTACGCACTGATCCGCCTTGGCTTCACCGAGGAGGCCCGGGCGTTCAACCACTGGACCGCGCGGCGGATCGCCGACGGGGCGGGTCGCGACGGGCCGCCCCTGCAGGTGATGTACCGCCTCGACGGCGACCCCGACCTCTCCGAGGAGACGCTCGAGCATCTCTCCGGCCACGCCGGCTCGGCCCCGGTGCGGATCGGCAACGACGCCGCCACCCAACGCCAGCTCGACATCTACGGCGAGCTGATCGACTCGATCTATCTCTACGACAAGTACGGCAGCCCCATCTCCCACGACACCTGGGTCGCGCTCACCGGGATCCTCGAGTGGCTCGGCGAGCATTGGGACGCGCCCGACGCCGGCATCTGGGAGGGCCGCGGTGAGGAGAGCTCGCACACGTTCAGCCGGCTGATGTGCTGGGTGGCGTTCGAGCGCATGATCCGGATGGCGCGCACCCGGGGTCTGCCCGCCGACATCGTCGCCTGGTCGGCCACCCGCGACGCGATCTACGCGCAGATCATGGACCGTGGCTACAGCGCCGAGCGCCAGGCGTTCGTCGGCGTCCTCGGCGACGGCGTGCTCGACGCGAGCCTGCTGCTGATGCCGATGGTGAAGTTCTGCTCGCCGAGCGACCCGCGCTTTCTGTCGACCCTCGAGGCGATCGAGTCCGAGCTCGTCGCCGACACGCTCGTCTACCGCTACGACCCCGCGGTGGCGCCCGACGGCGTGGACGGCCTCGAGGGCACGTTCTCGATCTGCTCGTTCTGGTACGTCGAAGCGCTCACCCGCGCCGGCCGGCTCGCTGACGCCCGGCTCGCCCTGGAGAAGATGTTCACCTACGCCAACCACCTCGGTCTCTACGCCGAGGAGGTGAGCGCCACCGGCGAGCAGCGCGGCAACTTCCCACAGGCGTTCACCCACTTCGCGCTCATCTCGGCCGCCTACAACCTCGACCGCGCGCTCGACGCACGCTGATCCCCCCCGTGTGTCGGGTCTGAGCGCCGCGCCGCTAGGTCACGACCCGCGCGCACGGGACGCTGGAAGCACCCGATGACCCCAGTGCTCGAGACCCATCCCCAGGCCCGGCGCCGTGCGGTGCCGCGCCGGGCCCTCGGCGGCGTGGCGGCGATCGCGGTCGGCGCGAGCCTCCCCGAGGGCACACTCAGCTCGGCGGAGATCGAAACCGGACTCGGGCTCGCGCCCGACTGGATCTCCCGGCGCACCGGCATCGTCTCACGCCACATCGCGGGGCCCGAGGAGCGACTGCAGACCCACGCGGCGGCCGCGGCCCGCCAGGCGCTCGCGCGTGCGGGCGTCCAGCCCGCCGACCTCGATCTGGTGATCGTCGCCACCACGACCGCCGACGAGCTCATGCCGAGCGCAGCGCCGCTCGTCGCCCACGAGCTCGGGGCCCACCGCGCCGGCGCCTTCGATGTGGGCGCTGCCTGCACCGGCTTTCTCTCCGCGCTCGCCGTGGGCGCCGCCCAGCTCGAGTCCGGTCGCGCCCGTACCGCCGTGGTCATCGGCGCCGACCTGATGTCGCGCGTGCTCGACTTCGCCGACCGCTCGACCGCCGCGGTGTTCGCTGACGGCGCCGGCGCCGTGGTGCTGCAGGCGACCGACGAGGCGAGCCGCCTGCACCCGGTGGTGCTCGGGGCCGACGGCGGCGGTGCCGAGCACATCACGATCCCCCGCAGCGACAGCCTGATCCGGATGCGCGGCCACGAGACGTTCCGCGAGGCGGTCGCCCACCTGTCCGAGAGCACCGTGGAGGCGGTGGCGGCGGCGGGCCTCGAACTCGACGACGTCGACCTATTTGTCTACCACCAGGCCAACGGACGCATCCTCACCGCGGTCGGCGAGCGGCTCGGCCTGCCCGTCGACCGGGTGCTCGACTGCATCGCGCAGTACGGCAACACGTGCGGCGCGACGCTACCGATCGCGCTGCACCACGCGGCCGAGCACGACCGCCTGCACGACGGCGACCGGGTGCTGCTCGGCGCATTCGGCGCCGGGTTCACGTGGGGGGCCACCGTGCTCGAGTGGGGCCGGGCCTGAGCTCCCGGATGCCCATGGGACCACTCGCCGACCTCGCCCGGTTCAACGCCACCGATCCCGACCCGCTGGTGACCGTCGCATTCGCCTGCCCGCTGTGCCTGCACGGTGAGTCGACCGAGCGCACCGAAGTCCTTGAGGGCTACGATCCGTCCGTCTCATGCCGGTGCCCGATGTGCGACGCGCGGTGGCGCGTCTTCCTCACGCCCGAGCAGGCGCTTCGCATCGGGCTCATGCCTGCGCATCTCTGAACGGCGCGCCGTGAACCCGGCCGGCCTCGGGATCGACGCGCTCGACCTGTTCGTCGAGGTGCTCTCCCAGTCCGACGCCGACTCGAGTACCGACGGCTTCTATGACCGGTTGTGCGAGGCGGTGTGCCGCCTGGCCTCGATGCGGCGGGCGGTGATCTTCCGCTACGACTCCGGCGACCGGCGGGTGCGGGCGGTCGGCGCCCACGGCATGTCGTTGGCGCCGTTCGCCGACGCCCACGTCACCGTCGACTCGGCCCCCATCGCCGCCGCGGCGCTGCGCGGCGACCGGGTGGTGGAGGCGGTCGGCGACGTGCGCGGGCAGGCGCCGGTGCAGTTCGCGGAGGTCGTCGCCGAACCCGCGCGCCTGGTGTGCGCGCCGATGGCGGCGGGCGGGCGGATGATCGGCGTCATCTTCGCCGACCGCCCGCTGTCCGAGCCCGAGCTCACCGCCGCGGATCGCTCGCTGCTGTGGACGCTCGGCAAGGCGGCGGCGCTTGCCTCGGTGGCCCGCTCGGTCTCCACTCAGTTCGAGCGGGCCGCGGCCCTCGAGCAGCGGATCGACCTCGCGCGCGAGATCCACGACGACGTGATCCAGCGGCTGTTCGGCGTCTCAATGGCGCTCGACGGCGAGGGCGACCTGCCCGCCGCCGCCCGCGCGCGCTGCGCGGTCGAGACCCAGGCGGCGCTCGGCGATCTGCGCAGCGCCCTGCAGCGGCCGCTCGGGCGCGCGCCGCGCTCGCCCGGCCCGCCGCTGCGGGCC
>CAXTTD010000272.1:0-5014 GCA_964246945.1 uncultured Solirubrobacteraceae bacterium
GCGCGCCGGTCCCCCGGCTGGGGGCGGGGGTCACCGTCACGCCGCATGCCCCGGTCCCGGCGCTCACGGTCACGATCCCGGTGCGCGGCCACCCCGACCCCGCCGATGCGTCGGTGAGCGTCGACGCGCGCAGCGGCAGCGACGGCACGAGCGCGCTGACGGCGATGCTCTCGCGCGCGGGCTAGTGGTCCGTCTCCTGAACACCCGTCCATTCGAGGCACACCACTGGTGACCAGACCATGAGCCTGATCGAGGGCAGCGCCACCAGCGAGGTGGCGGCGGGGATCGAGCGCTGCTGGGAGGTGGTCGCCGACCTCTCGCGGACGCCGGAGTGGCAGCGGGGGATCGTCGCGGTGACGGTCGCCGAGCGCGACGCGTCGGCCCGCCCGCTCGTGTGCGACGTCGTCATCGACGCGAGGTTCCGCGAGGTCCGCTGCCGGGTGCGCTGCAGTTACGAGGCGCCGCGGCGGATGGCGTTCACCCGGATCTCCGGCGAGATCGGCCGGCTCGACGGCGCGTGGGAGCTTGAGGCGCTCGGTCCCGAGCGCACCCGCGCGACGTTCGCGCTCGCCGTCGACCCCGGCAAGGTCGGCCTGCTCGCCCGGCCGCTCGAGAAGGCGCTGCGCCCGATGGTCGTCGGCGGACGCCCCGACGAGCTCGCGCGCGAGGTGGCACGCCGCGGCTGATCAGGCCGGGCTCGCGTAGCGGCCGGCGACCTCGGTGAGCTCCCGGACCATCGCCCGCGCGGCCGGCGGCGGGGTGAAGCCGGCGGGCGTGGCCACGGTGATCCGCCGGCACGGGCTCGCCGGGTGCAGGCGACGCACAACCACGCCGGGGTGCCCGGCGCCGAGCGCGAGGCGCGGCACGAGCGCCACCCCGACCCCCGCGGCGACGAGCCCCTGCACCGTGCCGTAGTCGTCGGACTCGAAGGCGACATCGGGATGGAACCCGGCTCGCTCGCAGCAGCGCACGACGTGACGGGCGCACGGGCTGTGCGCCGAGGTCTGCACCCACGGCTCGGCCCGCAGGTCGGCGAGCGCGGGCGCCGGATGCTCGGCGAGCGGATGCCCAGTGGGCAGCACGAGCTCGAGCGGGTCCTCGAGCAGGATCGTGATCCGCAGACCGTCCGGCCCGGCAGACCGCGGGGCCGCGGCCGCGTCGGGAAAATCGAACAGCAGCGCGAGGTCGAGCTCTCCAGCACGCAGCCGGGGGGCGATGGCCGCGGGCTCGCCCTCGAGCAGGGTGAGTGAGACGCCGGGGTGCCCGCGGCGAAACCGCGCCACCGCCAATGGCATGAGTGCGGCGCCGCCGGAGGGGAAGCTCGCCACCCGCAGGCGGGTGAGCCGCTCACCGGCGAGCGTGGCGAGGCCCGCCTCCGCCTCCCCGACCGCGGCGAGGATGCGGACCGCGTGCTCGGCGAGCAGCGCCCCGGCGTCGGTCGGGGTCACGCCGCGGTGCCCGCGCACGAGCAGCGGGGCGCCCACCTCGGTCTCCAGGCGAGCGATCGACTGCGAGACCGCGGACTGCGTGTAGGCGAGCGCCTCGGCGGCGGCGGAGAACGATCCGTGCTCAAGGACCGCGGTCAGCACCTCGAGCCGTCGCAGAGTGAGCATCAGCTGAGCTTATACCTTCACCGTGGACATGACTGGCGGTAATGGCTTGGCGGTGACACGCTCAGTGTCATGCCCTTTCATGTCATCGTTTCCTATGACGGCTCGCCGCTCGATCGAGACGCGCTCACGCTCGGAGCGCTGCTGTGCGACGCCGGCGCCGAGCTGACCCTCGCCTACGTCCGCCACGCCGGCGAGACGCGGCCCGACCGCGAGCTGATCGCCCACCTGCAGGCCGAGGCGCGGCTGCGCGACGGGGCGACGCGGCTCGGAGACCTCGAGACCGAACCCGAGATCCGACTCGTCATGCACCCCTCGACGGCACTCGGGCTCGCCGAGCTCGCGCAGGAGCTCGACGCCGCGCTGATCGTGTTCGGATCTGAGCATCGCACCGCCCGGGGCCACGTCGGGCTCGGGCGCTCGGCGCAGACGCTGCTCGAGAACGGCCCGGCGGCGCTCGCGCTCGCCCCCGCCGGGTTGCACGAGGACGCCCGCTGGACCCCGGCGGACGCGAGCGGCGTGCTGGACACGATCGGGATCCTGCCCGGGAGCGCTGACGCGGCGGCGATTGAAACCGCGCAGTCGCTCGCGGCCTGCTTCGGAGCGGCCGTGGGCGACGGCACGCGCGCGGTCGATCTGCTCGTCGTCGGTTCACGCCCGGAGGCCCCGGTGGGCCGGGTGATGGTGAGCGCGAGTGCCGCCGTGGCGATCGAGCAGGCCCGGGTGCCCGTGCTCGTCACCGCTCGCGAGACGCCGCTCGCCTTCACGACGCTTCTCACCGTCTGACCCTCGGCCCCGCCCGACCGCCGGGCGGGGCTATCGTCCGCCGCCGTGCGGACCCTGGTCATCTCCGACCTGCATCTTGGCCAGCGTCCGGGCCACGACCTGCTGCGGGTGCCGGCGGTGCTCGCGGCGCTGCTCGAGGCGCTCGGGTCGGTCGACCGCCTGATCCTGCTCGGGGACGTCGTCGAGCTCGGCTCGCGCCTGCATCGCCGCCGGCCGATGCAGACTGCTGCGCCCGTGCTCCGCGAGATCGGCGCCCGCATGGGCCCCGAGCGCGAGATCGTCGTCGTCCCCGGCAACCATGACGGTGCGCTGGTCCGCGACTGGATCCGTACCCGCGGGAACGCGCTCGGTCTCGACGACGCCGTCGCGCCCAACGCGACCCCCATCCTCGCCGCGCTCACCGCACTGCTTGGTCCCGCCCGGGTCCGGGTGAGCTATCCCGGGGTGTGGGTGCGCGACGACGTGTGGGCGACCCACGGTCACTACCTCGACCGCCATCTGCTGCCCGAGTCGACGTTCGGCGTGCCCCGCGCGCGGCTCTCGCATCCCGGCAGCCCGACCTCCCCGAGCGGCTACGAGTCGGCCCGGCGCCGGCGGGCGGCCCGTCGGCGGGAGCGGCACCGCACGAGCTCGCAGCTGCGCGAGCGTCCGCTGGCCACGGTGATCGAGCAGCTCGCCGAGCTCACCCGCCACACCACCCAGCTGCTGCGCAGCGCCCATCTCACCTCGCTCACCGCCGGCGCACTCGATCTGCAGGCCCGCCACGCGGCGGTGCCGGCGCTCGCCCACGTGTGTGGCCGGCTCGGCGTGGGCGCGCCCTGGGTGATCTTCGGCCACATCCACCGCGCCGGCCCCGACGCCGGCCGGCGCTGGGCGCCGTGGCCGGACGCCCCGCAGCTGCTCAACACCGGCTCCTGGGTATACGAGCCGCTGCTGCTCGAGCACGGGGCGCCGCCCCACCCCTACTGGCCGGGCGGCGCCATCCGCGTGGCCGAGACCGGCGACCCGGAAGTGCTGCATCTGCTCGACGGATTCAGCGCCGCGGACCTCCGCCCGCCGCGGCGGGTGGGCGGCGAGTAGCGGGCGCACGCGCCGCGTGGCCGAGGGCGACGGCGAGGGCGAGGGCGACGGCGACGGCGACGGCGACGGAGGGCGATCGACCAGTGGGCCCCAAAACGGTGCCACCGAAATGGCGCTCCCGGGGGACCCACTAGGCTCGAGCCGTGCCCCGGCTGTGGTTCTGGACCCAGGTCCTGATCTTCGTGTTCGTGCTCGCGGGGATCGTGATCGCGATCACCCGGCTCGCCTGAACGGCTCAGGGCTTGGGGATCGGCCCGCCGTCCCGGCGGGGCTCGGCCCGCCGTCCCGCGCAGGGGCGACCCCGGCTCAGCGCCGGCCGGAGGTGACGGCGAGCGGCGAGGTCGCCGCGCCGACGTCGAGCAGGCCCCAGCCGTACTCCGAGTTCGGCTGACGGCCGCCCGCCGGTAGCGCCGTCGCCGTCCGCTCGAGGCGCGCGAGCACCTGATCGGACGTGGGGTGGCGGCCGATCACCCCGCTCGCGATCACGAGCGCCGCCGCCGCGCTCACCTCCGGCGCGGACATAGAGGTCCCGATGTAGGAGGGCGGGTACCCGAACCGCGACCAGCGCGGGGGATCGGAGAGCGTCATCTGGTAGATCGAGGGCAGCTCGCGACCCGGATGGCAGGCCGGATCGTCGGGCAGCAGCGCGTCACTGCCGCCGCCGGGGGCGACGAGATCGAGTCCGGCGCCGACGTCGGAGTAGTTGGCGAGGCACGCGTCCCGGGTGGTGGCACCGACCGAGACCACCCCCGGCAGGCGCGCCGGGTAGGAGAGCTCGCGCGTCTGATCGTTGCCGGCCGCCGCGACCACCATGATCCCGTGCCGGCGGGCGTCGCGGATCGCGGAGACGACCTGCGGGATCTGGCCGGCGCTGTGCACCTCGTCGGGCACGAACTCGAGGCTGAGGTTGATGATCTGCGCGTGGTGGGCAACCGCGTAGCGGATCCCCTGCGCGATCGTCGACTCATCGCCCTCCCCGTCGGCGCTGAGCACCCGCACGGGCATGATCGTCGCGCCGTAGGCGAGCCCGGTGAGGCCGACCTGGTTGTTGGTCGACTCGGCGATGACGCTGGCCACGAACGTGCCGTGGCCGTCCCGATCCAACGGATAGTGGTTGCCGGCGACGACGTCGTCGGGGTCGACGAACCGGGTGTCGCGCAGGTCCGGCGACTCACGGAAGGCGCGCCAGTCGCGATAGGCGACCCCGGTGTCGAGTACCGCGATGCGCACCCGGCTGCCCCCGGGACGGTGCACGGCGAGCAGGTTCGCCCATGCCTCGGGCGCGTCGACGCCACCCGAGCCCCCGAGCAGGTTCCACTGCAGCTTCTCCCACCCGTGAGCGTGCCCGCTGCGCCCATGGTCGTCGGGGAAGAAGGCCCCCGCGGCGCGGGCGATGTAGTCCGGCTGCGCGTAGGCGACGCCGGGGCGGGCCCGCAGCCGGCGCAGTGCGGCCCCGACGCTCTGCCCGACGGGCAGGTGCACGACGCGGCTGCGTACGCCCGGCCGCGCGGGCGCGGGGGGAGGCCACCGGCGGGGGG
>CAXTTD010000273.1:0-5010 GCA_964246945.1 uncultured Solirubrobacteraceae bacterium
AGGGTGATCGTGATGCGCGAGATCGTCTCGTCGTCGGTGGGGCCGACGGCGAGCGTGTCGATGTTGAAACCGCGTCGCGCGAACAGACCCGTGATTCGGGTCAGGACCCCCGGTTTGTTCTCGACGAGGATCGACAGCACGTGCTTGCGCCCGGTACGCAGGCCGACGGCGGCCTCGAGCTCGTCGAGCGAGAGCAGCTCTCGAGTGGCGGGTTCACCCATGACTCACCCCCGCATGTCCCGGGCCGCCTGGCCGGGGACGATCATCGGGTACACGTTCTCCTCGCGGCCGACGCGCACGTCGACCATCACCGGCCCCGGCGTGGCAATCGCCTCCCGCATGTCCTGCACGAGCGTCGCCTTCTCGGTGAGCCGCACTCCGGTCGCCCCGTAGGCCTCCGCGACCTTCACGAAGTCCGGCCACTGGCCGGTGTCGACTTGGCTGTAGCGGTGATCCCAGAACAGCTCCTGCCATTGGCGGACCATGCCGAGGTAGTTGTTGTTCATGATGAACACCTTCACCTCGATGCCCTCCTGGGCGCACGTCGCGAGCTCCTGCATGTTCATCTGAATCGAGCCGTCGCCGGAGACGCACACCACCGTCTGATCCGGGTATCCGATTTTCGCGCCCATCGCGGCGGGCAGTCCGAAGCCCATCGTGCCCAGACCCCCGGAGCTGATCCACCGTCGCGGCGCCGGGAAGTCGTAGTACTGGGCGGCCCACATCTGATGCTGGCCGACGTCGGAGACGACGATGGCCTCGCCGCCGGTCGCCTCACACAGGGCCTGGACCATGTACTGCGGCTTGATCTCTGAATCCTCGGAGTCCGCGTAGCCGAGCGGATGTCGCTCGCGCCAGGTGCGAATCCGCGACCACCAGTCCTCCAGACGCGCCGGGTCGGGCGCGAGCGCCCGATACTCGGCGGTGAGCCGCGGCAACACGTTGGCCACGTCGCCGACGATCGGAATGTGGGCAGGGACGTTCTTGGAGATCTCGGCCGGGTCGATATCGATGTGCACGAACTTGGCCCGGGGCGCGAACTCCGAGAGCTTCCCGGTGATCCGGTCATCGAAGCGAGCGCCGACAGCGATGATGAGATCGGCCTCGTCCATCGCGTAGTTCGCGGCACGCGTGCCGTGCATGCCGAGCATCCCGAGCCACTGCTCGTGCGGAGCGGGGAACCCACCGAGACCGTTCAGCGTGCAGGTGACCGGCAGCCGGTCAACGGTTGCGAAGTCGAGGAGGTCGGCGGCAGCACCGGCGGAGATGACCCCGCCACCCGCGTAGACGACCGGCCGGCGGGCGCCGGCGAGCGCCTTGGCGGCGAGGCGTATCTGCTTCTGGTTACCGCTCGTGGTCGGCTGGTAGCCGGGCAGGTGAACCTCCTGCGCGGGCTCGTAGGGGATATCGGCCTGGCTGAGGTCCGACGGGATGTCGACCACCACCGGCCCCGGGCGGCCGCTGCGCGCGATGTGGAACGCCTCGTGGATCGTGCGCGGGATCTCCAGCGGGTGCCGGATCATGAAGCTGTGCTTGACGATCGGCATCGTGATCCCGATCGTGTCGGCCTCCTGGAAACCGTCGGTGCCGAGCAATGTGGTCTTCACCTGTCCGGTGATGAACACCACGGGCACCGAATCCATCATCGCATCGGCGATCGGCGTCACCAGGTTCATCGCCCCCGGGCCACTCGTGCCTATCGCAACGCCGACCTTACCGGTCGCCTTCGCATAGCCCTCGGCAGCGTGTCCGCCCCCCGCCTCGTGTCGGACCAGGATGTGCCGGATGCCCGCGTCATAGAACGCGTCGTAGGTCGGCAGGTTGGAACCACCGGGGAGGCCGAATACGACGTCGACACCCTCCGCCTTTAGGCATTCCATCAGTGCATCGACCGCGCGCATGCGTTCCTCCTCTCGGGGATCTCTGGTGCGCGGAGCCAGACCGACCGGCGCCGAACCGGCCGCTCCCGCGCGAGGTGCCGAGTGTATCGCCCCGCATCTCGCTCAGACAGCGGGGCGACCCATCGCTCGGCGATGGTCGCGGACCTGCATCTCGGAGGCAATCGCGGCCTCGGGAAACTCGAGTTCCTCGCCGCATACGACGCATACCGCATCGTGAAGCTTGACCAGCCGATGGCAGCGGGGACACTCGCGACGGAGTTCCTCGGTGTCGTAGCGGTAGAGGATCGCGCACACAAGACCGATAAACGGGATGCAGAACGACACCAGAAACCACATGAAGAACGAACTGCCCTTGATCCGCCCTACGATTCCTCCGGCGAGACCGAAGAAGAAGAGGATGACGAGTAGACCGAGGCCCCCGGTGGCCATCGTCGCCCTAGAGCAGCGTGTTGAGGGCCCAGAGCACGCCAACTACCGCGGCGACGCCGACGATCACCCAGAACACGGCGAAGATCAGGTGCACCGCAACATGAATGACGAGCGCAGCGACGGCGAGGATCACAAGACCGGCGACAGCTTTGCGCAGCACCGGGGTTCGTTCCGGCCGGCTTTCGATCTGACGGGAGGCCATGCCATAAATCGTAGCGCTTCGAGTTGTTCGGGGCTCAAGCTCAAGCCGTCGCGCGTCGATGCTGACCAGGATGCTCTCCCGTCTGCCCGTGTTCAGACTGCCCCGCCATCCCACCGCACGAGGTCTGTAGAGTGGACGACTCGATTCGGACACCCGCACAGGATGGGCTGATGACAGTCTCAGGCCATACCCCCGCGCCCAGCTCAGAGGGTCGGGAACCATGGGCCGTCAAGGAACCACTCACGGATGGAACGTCCGTGAATGACGCGCTCGGCTTCACCCAAGGAGTCGACGATACGCCGAGGCGCTCCCGCCATCTACTGGCGCCGACCCCATGGGGGCGGCTGCGTTTTCTCACCGATCTTCTCATCCTCTACGTCGCCGTCCTGCTCGCCACCGTCGTCGGCGACCGCGACTTCGGACACGGCGCGGTAATGCTGGCCGCGTGCTTTCCGCTCGTCGCCCTGGTCGTGCTCCACGGTCACGACGCATCGGTCGAGCGGCTGAAGACGACGTTCCTCGACGTCGTCGCCTCGGTCGTCGGCGCCATCTCGCTCGCCGCGATGGTCGTGCTCGCGGCCGCCTCGATCTTCGGCGTACATCATCCGCTGGCGCTGCTGCTGCGGGTGTGGCTGTACTGCGCGGTCTATCTCAGCATCGCGCGCTACATGCTCGTCCTCGTCCGTCGTCATGCGATCGCGGTCGAGGCGTTCGCCACCCCGACACTGATCGTCGGGGCCGGCGTGATCGGGAGCCATCTCGCCAACCGCCTGCTGGGGGACGCGAGCTACGGGCTTCGCCCGGTCGGGCTGCTCGACCCCGACCCCCTTCGCGATCCCCACAGCGGCGATCGCTCGCCGGTGCCGCTGCTCAGCGGAGACGATGGCCTCGCCGAGGCGGTGCTCGCCACCGGTGCCCGGCACGTGATTCTCGCCTTCTCCTCCGAGCCCGATCACCTGCTTGCCCCCAAGGTGCGCGAGTGCCAGGCCCTCGGCGTCGAAGTGTCGCTCGTGCCGCGCATGTACGAGTCGATCAACGAGCGCACCACGCTCGACCACGTCGGCGGACTCCCGGTGCTCACCCTGCACACCGTCGACCCGCGGGGCTGGCAATTCGCGATCAAACACGCGCTCGACCGCGCGGGCGCGGCCCTGATCCTGCTGCTCTGCTCGCCCCTGCTCGCGCTGCTCAGCGTGCTCATCCGGCTCTCGTCTCCGGGTCCCATGCTGTTCCGGCAGCGGCGGGTGGGCCGCGATGGGCACGAGTTCGACCTGCTGAAGTTCCGCTCCATGCGGATGGCGCCCGCCGAAGCCGCCCAGGCGACGTTCGTGCTCGCTGCGGGCCACGCGCCCGGCGGCGTCGAGGGGATGGACCGCCGTACCGCGATTGGCCGGATCATGCGGGACCTCTCCCTCGACGAGCTTCCTCAGCTCATCAACGTGCTGCGCGGCGACATGAGTCTCGTCGGACCTCGCCCCGAGCGCCCCGAGTACGTCGCTCGCTTCACGCAGGAGGTCGTCGGCTACGAGAATCGCCACCGCGTGCGCTCGGGAATCACCGGTTGGGCTCAGGTACATGGCCTGCGTGGGCAAACGTCAATCGCCGACCGGGTCGAGTGGGACAATTACTACATTCTCAACTGGTCGCTGCGGCTCGATCTACGGATTCTCGCGATGACAGTGGCGGAGATCCTCCACTTTCGCGAAGGCTCCTGAGGCGCCGGCCAGCCCGCTCGCGGTACTCCCCGTGGCCGAACTGCGCCTGAGCGATCCTCCCCTGCCGAGCCCGTCCGCCTCGCCGCGCGTGCGTCGCGTGCCGGCGGCGCTGCGCTGGGACCCCGTGCAGTCCCCGCAGGACCTGCGCGCGCTCGTGGGCGGCGGGGTCGCGGTCTTCCTGATGATCTTCTGGGCGGTCGACGACGGAGGCTTTGATCCAGGGACGTGGTACTGGGGCGCGCTCGTCACGCTCGCGTGCCTTGCCGGCGTCCTGTGGACCGGTCGCGGCGCGCTCGTCGCGCTACCGCGGCCATTGCAGGTCGCTCTCGGCCTGTTTGGGCTCTACGTCGCCTGGTCCTATCTCTCGATGACCTGGGCCGCCTACGCGGGCTTCGCCCTGCAGGGTTCCAACCGAGCTCTGCTCTACTTCCTGATGTTCACGCTTATGGCCGTCCTGCCCTGGCGGCAAACCACAGCTCTGCTCGTGATCGGCGGCTTCGCCTCTGGCATCGGCGTCATCGCGATCGCGTTCATGTTCCGCTTCGCGGTCGGGGACAACATCCCGGGCCTCTTCCAGCAAGGCCGCCTGCTCGCGCCGACCGGCTACATCAACTCGACGGCCGCGCTCTTCATGATCGACGCCCTGCTGTGCGTCGGGCTGGCCACCCGCCGTTCGCTGCCGGGGCCCCTGCGCGGCCTGCTGCTAGCCCTCCCCCCCCCCCCCCGGCAGCTCGACGTCGTCACCCCGACCCGCGGCTGGGGC
>CAXTTD010000274.1:0-299 GCA_964246945.1 uncultured Solirubrobacteraceae bacterium
GTCCACGATCCACCGGCTGCTCGGCTGGCGGCCGGGCTCGAGCAGCCGTTTCCGCCACGACCGCGACCGCCGGCTGCCCCACGACGTGGTGATCGTCGACGAGACCTCGATGGTGTCGCTGTCGCTGATGGCGCGGCTGATCGAGGCACTGCGGGCGGGGGCCCGCCTGGTGCTCGTCGGCGATCCCGGCCAGCTCGCCTCGATCGAGGCCGGCGCGGTGCTCGGCGACATCGTCGGCGGGGAGGCGCTCGCCGAGGGGTCCGGGGCCCCCGCCGACGGGTCGGGGTCGCCCGCTGAGG
>CAXTTD010000274.1:309-4998 GCA_964246945.1 uncultured Solirubrobacteraceae bacterium
CCCGGCCGCAGCGGGGCCGCGCCCGCGCGCCGGGATCGTGGGGCGCGACCGCGGCCACCGCTTCGGCGGCGGGATCGCGGAGCTCGCCGCGGCGATCCGCGACGGTGAGGACGACCGCGTCATGGAGCTCCTGCGCGCCGGGGGCGAGGACGTCGTGTGGATCGACGCCGACGCCGGGCGCCCGCAGGTCCCTGCCCGCGTGCGCGAGGGTGCGCTGAGCGCCGCCCGGGCGGTCCTCGACGCCGGTCTCGCCGGCGAGGGCGCGACCGCCCTGAAGGCGCTCGGCGAGTTCCGAATCCTGTGCGCGCACCGCCGCGGCCCCTACGGGGTGGCGAGCTGGAACGCGCGGGTCGAGGGCTGGCTGGCGGACGGGCGCGACGGCGCCGCCGCGGCCGAGCGCTGGTACCCCGGACGGCCGCTGCTGGTCACCGAGAACGACCCCGAGCTCGGCGTCTACAACGGCGACACCGGCGTCGTGGTGGACGTCGGCGAGGCCCGGGTGATGGCCGCCTTCCCCCGCGGCGAGGCGCTCGTGCTGCACAGCCCGAGCCGCCTCGGCGCCGTCGACACGGTGTACGCGATGACGATCCACAAGAGCCAGGGGTCCCAGTTCACCTCCGCGGCGGTGCTGCTGCCCGAGCCGGGCTCGCGGATCCTCACCCGCGAGCTGCTCTACACCGCCGCCACCCGGGCCCAGAAGCACCTGCTGCTCGTCGGACCCGAGGCGACGATCCGGGCCGCGGTGGCCCGCCGCGTCGCCCGGGCCTCGGGCCTCGGCGTCCGACTGTGGGAATGACCTGCGGGGCCGGCGGCGGGGCTCAGCCCGCAAACCCCTTGCGCCCCACGGGCTCCGGGCGGCGCTCGATCACCCGGTCGACGAGGCCGTAGGCGAGCGCCTCGGCGCCGGTGAAGTAGCGGTCGCGGTCCATGTCGGCGTGGACGCTCTCGACGGGCTGGCCGGTGTGCTCGGCGTAGATCTCGTCGACGCGCTCGCGCAGGGCGAGGATCTCCCGGGCGTGGATGTCGATGTCGCTCGACTGGCCCTGGAAGCCGCCCGAGGGCTGATGGATGAGGATCCGGCTGTTGGGCAGCGACTGGCGCTTGCCGGGCGCGCCACCGGCGAGCAGCAGCGAACCCATCGACATCGCGATCCCGTAGCAGATCGTCTGCACGTCGGGCCGGATCAGCTGCATCGCGTCGTAGATGGCGAGGCCGGCGTAGACCGACCCGCCCGGGGAGTTGATGTACAGCTGGATGTCCTTGTCGGGGTCGTCGGACTCGAGGTGGACGAGCTGGGCGACGACCAGGTTCGCCACCTCCTCGTCGATCTCTGAGCCGAGGAACACGACGCGATCGTTGAGCAGCCGGGAATAGATGTCGAACGAACGCTCGCCGCGGGTCGTCTGCTCGACGACCATCGGGACCAGGGGCATGAGTGACCTCCGTGGGTGTGATGCGATAACGTGCAACTCGTTGGTTGCAGCGCTCGACCCTAGCAGACGCGCAACTTTGTAGTTGCGCATTTCCCTTCTCGGAGGCCCCATGACCGACGTGATCACCCGCGAACTGCACCTCGACCTCGCACCCGAGCAGGCGTGGCCGGCCATCTCCGAGGCTGAACGGCTGCGCGAGTGGCTCGCCGAGGAGGTCGAGCTCGAGCTCGTCCCGGCGGGCGACGCCGCGTTCGTGGTCGACGGGGAGCCGCGCACCGGCTGGGTCGAGGAGGTCTCGCCGCCCGCCGGGGAGCGGCCCGGCCGCCTCGTCTTCTGGTGGCAGACCGGAGAGGAACCCGCCTCCCGGGTCGTGCTCGAGCTCGTCGCTGAGCCGCAGGGCAGCCGGCTGATCGTCTCCGAGACCCGTCCGCTCGAGCGCCTGCATCTCATCGGCGGGCCCTTGGCCGACGGAGGTGGCGCGTCCCCCGGGCCGGCGCTGCTCGTTGCCTGAGCCCGCCGTGCCGCTCGACGAGACCCCCACCGACACCGTGTTCGAGGCGCTGTCGGACCCGATGCGCCGCCGGCTGCTCGCCGAGCTCTCGGCATGTCCGGCGACCGCCACCGAGCTCTCCGCCGCGCTGCCGATCACCCGCCAGGCGGTGAGCAAGCACCTGAGCTCACTCTCCCGGGCGGGCCTGCTCGCGCGGGAGCGCTCGGGTCGTGACGTGCGCTACCGGGTCACCCCCGAGCCCCTCACCGGCGCGGTGGCGTGGATGACGCGCGTCGGCGGGGACTGGGACGAGCGGCTGGCCCGGCTGCAGGCAAGCGCCGTGCGCGCCGCCCCGGGCGCGGACGATCCGCGGGGCGCCTGAGCCGCCCGGACCGGCCCCGCAGCGGCCGGCCCGCCACCGCTCCTCCCGCTCAGCCGTCCGCCCGGATCCGCGAGAGCACGACCATGTCGCAGTTCTCCCCGGCGCGCCGGGGCCAGAAGCGCCGCAGGACCCCCTCGCGGGTGAACCCGGCGGCGCGCAGCACGGCCAGCGAGGCTCCGTTCTCGGGCCGGACCCACGCCTCGACGCGGTCCGCGGCGGCTGGCCCGAGCACCCACGCGGACAGCAGTCGGGCGATGCGGGACCCCACCCCGTGACCGCGGGCGCTGGGCAGCACCCAGTAGCCGAGCCCCACCACACCCGCCTGGGGACGGACGCCGAGGAAGCCGTGCCCGATCGCGCGGTCGCCGCCCGCCCGGGTGACCGCGAGTGCGAGCCCGTCGCCGCGGACCTGCCGGCTCCCCTGCCGCGCGATGAAGGCCAGGCCCTCCGCCTCGGTGTACGGGACGGGAATGCTGGTATCGATGGTGATCTCGGGACGCAGGGCCGCTTCGCGCACGCAGTCGAGGTCGCGGGCCGCCCACGGTCGCAGGGCGATCACGCCGTCCTCGAGCGGCGGGGCCGGGTAGTCGAGCCTCACGGGCTCGCGGACGTTCCGGTCGTACCGCTCGTGCCCAGCCCCGACACGAGTCCCGTTCCGTCCGGGGACCCCAGGCCGGTGCAGGCGTCCCACCCGGGACCCGCGGCGTAGGCGCCGTTGGACCCCGAGGTGATGTCGTGGAAGGCGGCGGAGCCGAGCAGCGGATACAGCCGCGGCTGCGCGAAGCCGAGCGGCGCTCCGAGGGCGTCCGCGAGCAGCACCGTGAGCGCCGCCCACAGCGGGGCGACGGCGCTCGTCCCGCCGACCGTCTCATCGCTGCCGTCGACCCGGATCGCGTAGCCGGTCTGCGGGTTCGCGTCGCCGCACACGTCGGGCACGCCGCGGCCGGTGGTAGTGGCGCCCGCCCGGTCGGGGACCTTCGCGTCCGCCTGGTAGCTCGGGACCGGGAAGACATCGCTCACGCCACCGCCGGTCGCGCCGTCGGCGGTGGTGTCCCACACCGTCTCGGAGGTGACCGCGTCGTCGCTCAGCTCGAGCGTCGTGCCCCCGCAGGCCAGGGCGTGCGGAGCGCTCGCCGGGAAGTCGACGTGGGCGGCGCCGCCGCTTACGCCGTCAGAGGAGCCGTTGTCGCCGGCAGCGACGGTCACCGTCACCCCGAGCCCCCCGGCGTCGGTGAGGATCGACTCCATCTGGGTGCGCGCCGAGGCGGTCCAGCCGTCCTCCGAGCTGCCCCAGCTGATCGACACCGCGGTTGGCGTGTACGTCGTGTCGTGAACGGCCTGGGAGACGGCATCGAGGAACCCCTGGTCGGTGTTCGCCGAGAAGTAGACGGCGATCGCCGCGCTCGGGGCGATCGAGCCGCTCACCTCGATGTCGAGCATCACCTCGGCGTCGGCGTCGGTGTCGGTGCCGGGCGAGTTGCTGCCGCCGTCGACGCTCACCGCGGTGACCGTCGGCGGGGTGAGGCCGAGCGAGTCGAAGTAGGTGGTGAGGTCGCTCTGCTGAAAGCCGCCGCCGAGCTCGACGATCCCGATCGTGTGACCGCCCCCGGTGTTCCCGGTCGGGAACGCGTAGGCGCGGGCGACCTGCGGCGGGGTGTAGGCGCTTGTGCCGGCCGCGGCGACGCGGACCCCGGGGCGCGCCTGCGGGCGATCGTCGATGCCGAACACGCCGGTGACGATCCCGTCGAGCTCCGCGGGAACCGTGAGCGGCCCGCTGCGGGCGCGGTAACTGCGTGCCCCCGTCTCCTCGCTCACCGCATAGCGTCCCTCGAGTGAGGCCCCGAACGCGTCGGCGAGCTCGCCGACGCTGCCGCGCAGGCGCACTCGGCGGCGTCCGGCGTCGCTTGCGACAACGGTGAGCCCGTGCTCCTTCCCGAACGCGCCGAGCGTCCGCATCGCCTCGGGCTCGGCGCCGTGCGCGTCCGCCCACTCCGCGCGAGAGAGCCGCCGACGCTCCGCGGGCGGCCGGCGGGCCTCCGTGTCGATCCAGTCGGGAGAGCTGCGATGCGCAAGGTAGGCGCTCACCTCGACCTCTGCGGTGGTGTCGATCTCGCCGACCCGCACGTGGCCAGCCACGAGATCGCGCTCGGAGCCGGGAATCGGGACGCGACCTGAGGCGGACATGAGCTTCCTTTCGGTGGTGGACTCCGTGCAGGGGCTACCCCGGAGCGACCACGAACATCTGCGCGATGCGCGCGATCGCAGCCGTGCGTGGCGCACGTATGAGTCAGCGAGGTGACCCGCGTGACCTCAATTCCTGCCCCCAAACAGCGTCGCGTCGGTGGATTCCAGGGTAACGGCGCGGACGTTCCGCGAGCCCCTAG
>CAXTTD010000275.1:0-4991 GCA_964246945.1 uncultured Solirubrobacteraceae bacterium
CCGCCCGATCGAGCCCGCGGACGGTCAGCGCGTGCGGATCTACACCTGCGGACCGACCGTGTACGGCCGCGTGCACGTCGGCAACGCCCGTCCGTTCATCGTCTTCTCTCAGCTGAAGCGGTTCCTCGAGCACGAGGGGTACGAGGTGGAGCTCGTGTCCAACGTCACCGACGTCAACGACAAGATCTACGCGGCGGCGGCGGCCGCCGGTGTTCGCAGCGACGTCCTTGCCGAGCAGATGACCGCTCGCTACTACGCTGACACCGACGCGCTCGGCCTCGGCCGACCCGATCACGAGCCGCTCGCCTCGGCGAGCGTCGGTGGGATCATCGCCCTGATCGAGAGCCTGATCGAGGCCGAACACGCGTACGCCGCCGACGGGGACGTGTACTTCTCGGTCCGCTCCGACCCACGGTACGGGGAACTCTCCCATCGCGACGTCGACCAGCTCGACCAGGGGGAAGGGGTCGACGGCGCCGCCCGCAAGCGCGACCCGCTCGACTTCGCGCTGTGGAAGGCGGAGAAGCCCGGTGAGGACACGAGCTGGCCGGCACCGTGGGGCGCCGGACGTCCGGGCTGGCACATCGAGTGCTCAGCGATGGCCCAGGAGCTGCTCGGGGTCGACTTCGAGATCCACGGCGGCGGCTCGGACCTGCTCTTCCCCCATCACGAGAACGAGCTCGCCCAGACCCGGGGCGCGACCGGCGGTCCGCTCGCCAAGCTGTGGGCGCACGTCGGGATGATCCGCCTCGACGCCGAGAAGATGTCCAAGTCGCTTGGCAACACGTCCGGCCTCGCGGAGGCGATCGAGCGCCACGGCGCCGCCACGCTGCTCGCCTACTTCGCCCAGGCGCACTGGCGCCAGCCGATGGAGTACGACGAGGGTCGCCTCGCCGAGGCGGCCGCGTTCGCCGCCCGGATTGCCGAGGCGGGCCGGCGGCTCGGGGGGGTGGAGGACCCGAGTCCGGAATGGTCGGCACCCCTGCGCGAGCGCTATTTCGCCGCCCTCGCCGCGGACTTCAACACCCCGCAGGCGCTCGCCGCGCTCGCCGACTGGATTCGCGCCGCCAACCGTCAGCCGGCGCAGTCGGTCGGCGGGGCGGACCTCGCGGAGATGCTTGTCATCCTCGGCCTGTCGGGGCTGATGGAGAGCGAGGCGGTGAGCGTCTCCGCGGCAGCGGCGGGGCTGCTCGAGGCCCGTCAACAGGCCCGCGACGACCGCGATTTCGCAGCCGCCGACCGGCTGCGCGACGAGCTCCGCGCCCTCGGCTGGGAGGTCCGCGACGGGCCCGACGGACCGGCGCTGCGGCCGATCTGAGTTCACTTCCGGAATGCATAACTCCGCGCGTCCCTTGACAGAGCGGCGGTGCTATGTCAATCTGCGCCCGCAAATAAGGATCAACTCGAGCTTGAGTGCTTGAGTATCCGCAGGTCGGGCCGTCGAGTGCCTGGACTCTGGGGACGACATATTGGTGCGGCGCCAGGGGAGGTAGCGCGCCATGACTCATCCGGTGACTGTCGCGTCCGCGGCAGCGGAAAGGCTCGTCCGTGGCTCGACTCTCAGCTTCATCTCAGTCTCAACCTAAGGTTGAGGATGGGTATCTCATCGCCCTCGCGAAGCAGGGGCACACCGAGGCGTACGACCAGATCGTCCGGCGTTATTACGGATTCGTGCGTCTCAAGGCCTCCTCGTACTTCCTTGCCGGAGGCGACGCCGACGACCTCATCCAGGAGGGGCTCGTCGGCCTCTACAAGGCGGTGCGCGACTATCGCACCGACCGCGAGTCGAGCTTCCGCAACTTCGCCGAGCTCTGCATCACCCGCCAGATCATCACCGCGGTGAAGACCGCGACCCGGAACAAGCACACGCCGCTCAACCAGTACGTGTCGTTCTCGAGCTCACCGGCCGGCGGGACCGGTGACGGCGAGCCCACGCTCGACGAGGTGCTCCCCGGCTCTACGGTGCACGATCCGGTCAACCAGGTGATCTCCAGCGAGGAGCTGCGGGCGCTCGTCGCCTGCATCTCGACCGCGCTCTCCGAGCTCGAGTCCCGAGTGCTCGCCCTGTACCTCGACGGGTACAGCTACGAGGAGGTCGGCCGCCGCCTCGGCTGCGACTGCAAGACCGTCGACAACGCGCTGCAGCGTGTCAAGCGCAAGGTCGGCGCTCATCTCAACGAGCGGGCCGTGGCCGCCTGAGCGACGCTCGCCGGTGCCGCCGGCAGGCGGATCGCGAAGCAGGCGCCACCGCCCTCGCGGTTCTCGGCGTTCACCGTTCCGCCCATCGCCGCCACGAGCTGGGCGACGATCGCGAGACCCAGGCCCGAACCGACGGTGCGTCCGGGGTCGGCGCGATACCGGTCGTAGAGGTAGAAGCGCTCGAAGGCACGGCCGAGATCCGCCTGCTCGAGGCCCGGCCCGGTGTCGCACACCTCGATGGCAGCGGCCGCGCTGCGCACGGTCACGGTCCCCCCGGCGGGAGTGAGCCGCAGGGCGTTCTCGACCAGGTTCGAAACCGCCTGCAGCAGGCGTTCGGCGTCGCCGAGCCCGCGCCCCGGGGAGTCTCCGGCGGCGATCAGCTCGACGCCGAGCTCGCGGGCGCGCACGCCAAGGCGTCTCACCGCGGCCTCGGCCACGGCGCCGAGGTCGACCGGCTCGTGCGCGACCGCGAAGTCCGCCCGGCCCAGGCGGGCGAGGTCGAGCAGGTCCTGGACCAGGCGCTCGAGGCGCTGCGCCTCGCCGCCGATCACCGCGCCCGCCTCCGCGGGTCCGACCGCGCCCTCCTGTAGCGCCTCGGCGTAGCCCCGCACCGAGGTGAGCGGCGTCTTCAGCTCGTGGCTCACCGATTCGAGGAACGTGCGCTGGGCCTCCCGGGCGCGCTCGAGCTCGCCGGACATGGTGTTGAAGGACCGCCCGAGGTCGGCGAGCTCGTCGTCTCCCCGCACCGGCACCAGCACCCCGGTCTCCCCGCCGGCGAGCCGCCGAGTGGCACCGGCCAGCGAGTGGATCGGCCGGGTGAGCCGGCGCGCGAGCACGACCGCGAGCAGCACCGCGAGCAGCGAGCCCGCGATGCCGGCGAGCACCAGGGCCTCGAGGAACGCCCGCCACTGGGCGAAGCCGACCGCGGCGTGGCGCACGAGGATGACGCGCCCCGCAGAGGTCTCGCGGGCGACGTACAGGAAGGCGCCCGCGCGCAGGTGGATCGTGCCCTGCGCGTTCCCCGCGGACCCAACGGCCCGCTGCACCGCCGCGGCGAAGGCCGGGCGGGCGCGATGGCGGTGCTGGGCGTCGAGGCGGTAGACGTGGGTGCCGGCGCCCTGGGCGGCGGGGTGCCCGCCGACGAACGCCAGCAGGTCGGCCTGGTTGCGCAGCGCCGTCATCTGCTGGTCGGCGACATGGTGGCGCACGAGCACGATGCCGAAGCCGACGGTGAGCGCGCAGGAGGCGATCGCGGCGAGCGCGAGGTAGGCGAGGACCCGCCGGCGCAGACTCACGCCGCGGCCTTGTACCCGACCCCGCGCACCGTGCGGATGAGCTCGGGGCGGCCGAGCTTCTTGCGCAGCTGCGCGACGTGCACCTCGACGGTGCGCGTCTCCCCGAGCGAGCGGTAGTCCCACACCGACTCGAGCAGCTGCTCGCGGGTCACCACCTGCCCGCGATGCCGGACCAGGAACTCGAGCAGGTCGAACTCCCGCTGGGTGAGCTCGATCTGCTGCCCGTCGAGGTGGACCTCGCGCCCGCCGCGGTCCAGGGTGAGCGCGCCGAGCTCGAGCACGTCGCCGCCATCCTGCCCGTCCCGGGCCCCCGGGCGGCGCAGGACCGCCTTCACGCGCGCGGTGAGCTCGCGCGGGGAGAATGGCTTGGTGACGTAGTCGTCGGCGCCCACCTCGAGCCCGGCGACGCGGTCGGTCTCCTCGTCACGGGCGGTGAGCATGATCACGGGGACCTCACCGCCGATCCGTCGGCACACCTCGAAGCCGTCGATGCCGGGCAGGCCGATGTCGAGCACGACGAGCCCGACGCGGCGCCGGCGCAGCTGCGCGAGCGCCTCCTCGCCCGAGCGCACCCAGGACACGGCGTACCCGGCCCGCTCCAGGTAGGTGCGCAGCAGCGCGCCGATCGGCGGCTCGTCCTCCACGATCATCACCGTGACGGGCATGGCACGGGACATCGTAGGGAGCGCCTGGAGCCCGAACGGCGGGTTTTACCCGCAGCTGACCTTCAGCTGAGGCGCCGCTTGCCGCGCGAGGGCACAGTGGTCTCTCCCTGTCCCACCCCGAGAGAGGCTCTCCCATGTCACCCATCACCACCCGATCCCGCGCCCTCGCCGTCGGCCTACTGTGCGCCGCCGGCGGAATCGGCGCCGGCGCGGTCGCCACCGCGAGCGCGTCATCCAGCCACAGCTCGAGCTCCCCCGCCGCCCATCACGCGAAGGCGGGGCACGCGGCGCACGCCAAGCGTCTCACGGAGCTGCGGCGGCTCGCCCGCCATTCGGTCCAGGGCGACGTCGTCGTCCGTACCAAGCAGGGCTACCGGACGGTGAGCTTCGAGCGCGGCACCGTGCGCTCGGTGAGCGGCGATCAGCTCACGATCACCGAGGGCACGCCGAAGTCCACTTACAAGACAGTGACGCTCACCGTGCCCGCGAGCGCCCACGTCCGTGACGACGGCCAGAAGTCCTCGATGTCATCGGTCAGCGCCGGTCAGCACGTGCTCGTGCTGCAGCTTCCCAAGCGCGAGGTCGTCATCGCCCGTACGCCCAAGCACCACGCCGCCCGCACCACCAGCAGCACGTCGTAGTCCGCAGGGGTCGTCCCGCGCCGGTCGGCGGGTGGGAGGTCGTCGGGGTCGTCCGGCCACGGTCGCGGCGGCCTCCCACCCGCCGGACGGCGCGGGCGCGCCGGGCCCCCGCGCGGCCCGCTCAGCCTGCGCTCGGCCCGAGGTTCGGTCGCAGGCCGGACAGGTCGACGGCGCGCCCGCGCGGAACGGTG
>CAXTTD010000276.1:0-2078 GCA_964246945.1 uncultured Solirubrobacteraceae bacterium
GGCGTCGATCGGTGGCGGGTCGGTTCCTCGGGGGCCGGCGCTCGCTGCCGAGGCGGTTCAGTCATATCGGTGATGCTCGCGCGGATCCCTTACAGAATCAGGAACGGATCGCGACGCCCGCGGCTCACCGGCGTGGTTCTGAACGTCCGGTGAACGCATCTCGGCACGGCGGGGGGCGCGAACACACGGCTGACACAATACGGGCCGTGCCGGAGAACCCTGCGAAGTCGATCCTGATCGTCGACGACGAGCCGACGATCGGGGAGATCGTGGCTCGCTACCTGGAGCGCGCCGGTTACCGCACGCGGGTGGCCACCGACGGCGCGCAAGCGCTCTCGGAGGCGGCCCGGGCCCGGCCGGATCTCGTCGTCCTCGACCTGATGATGCCTGGCATGGACGGGCTGCGGGTGATGCGCCGCCTCCAGGACCAGAGCCCGGCGCCGATCGGTGTCATCCTGCTCACCGCCAAGGGCGAGGAATCCGACCGGGTGGTCGGCCTGCGGCTCGGCGCCGACGACTACGTGGTCAAACCGTTCTCGCCGGTGGAGCTCGTGGCCCGCGTCGACGCGGTGCTGCGGCGCGTGGAGGGGAATGCCGAGGACAGCGCCCCGCGGCTCGAGCTCGGCGAGCTCGTCATCGACCCGGGAACCCGGCAGGTGCTCGCCCGTGGCGAGCCGGTGACTCTCACCGCGCGCGAATTCGACGTGCTGCTGTTCATGGCGCGCCACCCGCTGCAGGTGTTCTCCCGCGAGCAGCTGATGGATCGTGTGTGGCAGTACTCGTTCTACTCCGACACCTCCACGGTGACCGTGCACATGCGCCGCCTGCGCGCCAAGCTCGAGAGTGACCCCGCTCGTCCCACGCACATCGAGACCGTGTGGGGCGTGGGTTACCGCTTCGTGCCATGACCGAACCGTGATGAGCTCTGCGCGTGCCGTCGCCGCGGCGCGGTCCTCACTGGGGTCGGTGTCACGTCAGTTCACGGTGGCAGTGGCGCTGGCCGTGGTGCCGATCCTGGTGGCGCTGAGCGTGTTCGGCTACCTGATGGTCATCTCCGGTGACGCGGCGCTCGAGATCGCCGCCATCATGGTCGCGGTGGGGGCGGTGGCGGTGGCGGCCTCGCAGGTGTTCGCCCGCCAGGTCCTCGCCGACGTGCAGACGATCTCCGAATCCCTGGGCCAGGTGGCCGGCGGCGCGCGCGACGTCGTCATCCATACCCACGCCGACGACGAGCTCGGGGCGCTCGCCGCCTCCGCCAACGCGATGATCGCGGCGCTCGACCGTGAGGAACGGACCCGCTCCCGGGCCGAGCTCGCGCGGCGCAACCTCGTCGCCGCAGTCTCCCACGATCTGCGCACGCCGATCACCTCGCTGCGCCTGCTCGCCGCCGCGGGCGCCCACGACATCGTCGCCGGCGCCCAGCGACGTGCCTACCTCGACCGCTTCGGCACCCACATCACGGCGCTCAGCGACCTCATCGACGATCTGTTCGAGCTCTCGCGCCTGGAGGCCGGTGACATCAGCTGGTCGCTGCAGCGCGTCGACGTCGACGAGCTCGTCCGGGAGACGGTCGACGCGATGCGCGTCCATGCCGACCTCAAGCACGTCCGGGTCCGCGCCGAGCTCGCGTCGGATCTCTCCGCGGTGCGGGTCAATCCGGAGAAGATCCAGCGCGTCCTGTTCAACCTCATCCAGAACGCGATCCGCGTCACCCCCACCGACGGCAGCGTCGTCGTCCATGCCGAGACGACCCGCACGGGCGTCGAGGTGGAGGTCGCCGACAACGGGCCGGGGATCCCCGCCGAGGATCGCAGCGAGGTGTTCGCCGCGTTCTTCCGCGGCGGTGAGCACGCCGCCCGGGGCGGCGCCGGGGGTGGCGATCATCTGCTGCAGCAGCGGTTCCTGCTCGTCGGCCGTCGCGCCCGTGACCCGGCCGCCGACGAACTCCAGCCGCACGCCCCTGATCAGCGACCCATGGGTGTACAGCGGCTCCGAGAAGCGGATCCAGCCCTCGGTGCCTCGCCAGTCCGGGCTCGTGTAGCACTCGAAGCTCGGAATGTTGCGGCCGCTGCCTCCGA
>CAXTTD010000276.1:2088-3262 GCA_964246945.1 uncultured Solirubrobacteraceae bacterium
GGCCGCGGGGGGCCCCCCCGCGCGGGGGGGGGCCCCGGGGAGCGGTCGCGGGCGGGCTATCGCCCGCGCTAGCGGCGAGGCCCACGGCGGCCGGATCTGGGTCGCGGACTCGAGCGTCGGCGCCCGGGTCCGCTTCAGCCTGCCCCCGGCCTCCGTCCCCGCCGAGGTCGGCTGAGCGTCCACCTCGGCCGGGGGCGGGGCACCATCAACCCGCTGCGCCGCGTCGTCCATTCCGCGCTCGCCCCGTGACCGATCTCCTCGACAACCACCGCGACGCCTGGAACGCCCGCCTGCGTGAGCTCGTCGCCGAGCTCGACGTCCCCGGCGCGGTGCTCGGGGTGAGTCACCACGGCGAGCGGCTGATCCTCGCGACCGGCGTCGCCGGGCTACGCAACCCGGCCCCGGTGACCGCGGAGACCGCCTTCCAGCTCGGCTCGATCTCGAAGCTCTACACCGCGACGCTGCTGGTCGCGCTCGCGGGCTCTGAGATCCTTGACGTGTCGGCTTCGGGCTGTTCGACTGGCGGGGCGGGACGCTCGCCGGCCACGACGGCGAGACGCTGGGGCAGATCGCGAAGCTCCGCCTGCTCCCGGAGCGGGAGGCGCGCTCGTGGTGCTCACCAACGCCATCCCCGACGGCGCTGAGCTCACGCGGGCGCTCGAGGCCGCGGTGCTCGCGGCGTTCGGCCTCGCGCCGCCGACGCTGCCGTCTCGTCTCGTCGATCCGGACTTCGACCCCCGGCCCTACGTGGGCCGCTACCGCAACCTCGGAGGGACGCTCGAGGTGAGCGGCCGGCCCGGCGGCCTGCACGTACGGGACATCACCGAGTCCGAGGGTCTCGAGCCGAGCGCCGAGGAGACCATACTGGACCCGCTCGGCGACGGCGCCTTCGTCGACGCCACTCCCACGCGGGCGGTGCGGTTCGCCGACCCCGGGCCCGACGGCCGTTGCACTACGTTCTTCGGCGGGCGGATCGCCACCCGCATCGACTGAGACGATCACGGTCAGAACCGGCCGTGAACGGCCACGCCGAGTGGTTCAGGTGATTAGCCGACCGGCGCCTGGAGGATCGACAGCGTGCCCGCGTCGGCATCCAGGCGCGCGGGGGCGGGGGGGGGGGGGGGGGGCCGGGGGGGGGGGGGGGGCCGGGGGGGGGGGGGGGGGGGCCGGGGCG
>CAXTTD010000276.1:3272-4965 GCA_964246945.1 uncultured Solirubrobacteraceae bacterium
CACGGTCTCGAGGCCGAGTGACGTGGGTCCGCTCGCGCGGGTCTGCGCGTGCTCGCCGATGAGGATTCCGCGGCAGCGCTCGAAGCAGCCGGCGGCGAGCAGCTGGCTGAGGCAGCGGTCGATCGTGTACACCTCCTCGCCGACATCCTCGAAGAAGCAGATCCGCTCGGCGAAGTCGACCTGCAGTGAGGTGCCGGCGAGCGCGGCGAGCAGCGTGAGGCAGCCGCCGGCGAGCTCGCCCTCGGCGTGGCCGGGATGCAGCGTGCTCACCCACGGGTCGTCGGGGTGGGGGCCGACGGTGTAGGGCTCGGCAGCGAGCAGGGCGTCGCGGACGCCCTGCAGCGTGTAGGGGTCGCGGGCGCCGAGCGAGGTCACCCCCGGGCCGTAGAACGTCACCCAGTGCAGCCGCTGCGCGAGGAGCGCATGCAGCACCGTGGTGTCACTGAAGCCGACGAACGGCCTCGGCTCCGCATCGGTGAGCGCGTCGAGCGCGCCGGGGTCGATCGCGGCCACCGTGCGCTGGGCGCCGTAGCCGCCGCGGGCGCACCATACGGCGTCGACGTCGGACGCGCCGAGCGCCCACACGAGGTCCCGCGCGCGGTCGGCGTCCTCGCCGGCGAGGTAGCCCCGGGTCTCGCCGATCCCGGGCGCGAGCACCACCTCGAACCCGAGCTCCTCGAGCACCCCGAGCCCGCGCCGCAGCTGGGAGGGCTCGAGCACCGGGCTCGAGGGCGCGATCACCGCGACCCGGGCCCCCGGCACGAGCCGCGGGGGGCGGCGGGGCTGCGGCGCTGTCCCGGTGGCGGCCATTTCCGCGCGGCACGCTACCAGCGCACCCGAGGCGAGGATCGCCGTCGGGATCGGGCCCCGCGGGCCGGGCGGGCCCGGTCCGCGCAGTTCACTCGCCTTGTAGAAGCCGAGGCCCGTGCGGGCGCGGGTAGGAAGCTTCCGGCGTCAGATGCAGAAGTGGCAGTCGCGCTTGCCGGCGGCGACGTCTCGGGCACGGGCGGCGAAGTGCTCGTCGCGAATCCGCGGGTCGCTCATCGCCGTGTCGTGCTCGCGGCGCTCGCGGGTGGCCTCTCGCGTGTGCCGGATGCGTTCGCTGAGCTGGCGGGAGAGAATCTTCATGGGGGCCTCCTGAGGCTGCGGTTGGGCGGGTCACGAGGTCGCATCCCACCGTGAGATGCAGCTTGCATGCTAGGTGCCGCTCAGC
Source organism: uncultured Solirubrobacteraceae bacterium (assembly GCA_964246945.1). Taxonomy (GTDB): domain Bacteria; phylum Actinomycetota; class Thermoleophilia; order Solirubrobacterales; family Solirubrobacteraceae; genus Palsa-465. The sequence goes on from CAXTTD010000276.1 coordinate 4,486, forward strand.
GGTCGACGTGTGAGGCCACGCACAGGGCCCGAGGGTCAGAATCGCTCGCGCTCGGGCGGCCACAGCAGCGCGCGGCGGCGTGCGGCGGACAGCCCGCTCACCACGAGGTCATAGGAGTCCTCGACCATGTCGCGGACCATCGCGTCGGGGAGGGTGCCGTCGAGCGCGACGGTGTTCCAGTGGCGCTTGTTGAGGTGGTAGCCGGGCGTCACCTCGGGGTGGGCGGCGCGGAGCTGCTCCGCGAGCCCCGGCTCGCACTTCAGCGACACCCGCAGCGGCTCATCCTCGAGCGGCGACAGCGCGAACACCTTGCCCGCGACCTTGAAACACGCCGTGCGCGAGTGGAACGGGTAGGTCTCCTCGGCGCCGATGAAGGACAGGCAGAGCTCGCGGAGCGCGTCGCGATCCATGGGCGGAAATTGTCGCGAACGCGAAGGAGACCGCGGCCGTCCCGGCGGGGGTCGGGCGCGGAGATCCGCT
>CAXTTD010000277.1:0-4921 GCA_964246945.1 uncultured Solirubrobacteraceae bacterium
GCCCACTACGGCGGCGGGTACCCGGCCCGCGAGCGCGCGCTCCAGCCCGCCGCCGTAGTGGGCGGCGACGACCGCGCCCACCGCCGCCACCGAGATCAGGCCCGCGGTGCGGGCGATCGCGTTGTTCACCGCGGAGGCGATCCCCGCCTCGGAATCGCGGACGTCGCCGAGCACGGTGGCGGTGAGCGGGGCCACGGTGAGCGCCAGCCCGACGGCGAACACCAGCAGCGCCGGCAGCACCTCGCCGACCAGCGACACCGACGTGCCGTAGCGCAGCATGAGCCCGAACCCGGCGGCGACCACCAGCGGTCCGCCGCACAGGAACCAGCGCGGCCCGAAGCGGTCGGCGAGGCGGCCCATCCGCGCGGAGAGCAGGAACATGACGACCGTCGGCACGAGGCCGGTGACGCCCGACTTCAGCGCGCTGTAGCCCGCGACCTGCTGCAGGTAGATGGTGACGAAGAAGGAGAGCAGCCCGATCCCGCTGTACATCGCGAACGTCTGGGCGTTGGCGACCGCGAAGTTGCGCGCCCCGAACAGCGACAGCGGCAGCATCGGCGCCGGCGTGCGGGCCTCGTGGGCGATGAACCCGCCGAACAGGCCGACCCCGGCAAGCAGCGCACCCCATACTCCGGGATCCGACCAGCCGAGCACCGGCTGCTCGATGAGCGCGAACGAGATCCCGGCGAGGCCGGTGGCGGCGAGGCCGGCCCCCGCCCAGTCGATCGCCACCGGCGGTCCGGATCGGCCCGTGCGCACCGCGGGGCCCGGGACGCCGATGCGGCCGAGGCCGAGCGCGCTCACCACCAGCGGCGGGTTGATGGCGAAGATCCAGCGCCACGACGCGACGTCGACGAGCTCGCCGCCGATCAACGGCCCGGCGAGGATGCCGATCCCGCTCCACGCCGTCCAGCGGCCGATCGCCGCGCCGCGCTGGTCCGGCGGGAAGACGGCGACGATGATGGCGAGCGCCGATGGGGTGAGCAGCGCGCCCGCGACCCCCTGCAGCGCCCGGGCGGCGATCAGCACCCCGATCGAGGTCGAGAGCGCACACACCAGCGAGCCGATGCCGAACCCGGCGACCCCCGCGGTGAACACGCGACGCTCCCCGAGGCGATCGGTGAGCGAGCCGGCGAGCAGGATCAGCGCGCTCAGCGTGAGCAGGTAGGCGTTGGCGACCCACTGCTGGGCGGCGAAGCCGCCACCCAGCTCGCGCCGGATCGACGGCAGCGCGACGTTCACCGCGGAGGAGTCGATGGCCGCGATCGTCGAAGCGAGGATCGCGCTCACCAGCGCAAGCCGGCGAGCGCGCGGACCGGCTGGCACCGGGTTCACCGCTCGACGGAAGGGACCTCGCCCGCCCTGCCGAGTGGGAAGCGCGCCCGGAACACGGTGCGGCCGGGCCGCGACTCCACGGTGAGCGAGCCGTGGTGGCGGTCGGCGATGATCCGCCGGGCGGTGTCGAGGCCGAGCCCGGTGCCCTTGCCGACGTCCTTGGTGGTGAAGAACGGGTCGAACACGCGCCGGCGCACCTCGGGGGGGATCCCCGGCCCGTCGTCGGCGATGTCGACCTCGGCGCAGTCGCCGTCGGCGCGCGTGGTGATCGTGATCTCGCCGCTGCCCGCGAGCGCGTCGATGGCGTTGTCGAGCAGGTTCGTCCACACCTGGTTCAGCTCCGAGCTGTACACCGCGACCGGCCCCAGGGAGTCGTCGTAGTCGCGGGTGACGGTGATCGAGGTGTGCTTGAGCTTGTGCCCGAGCAGCGTGAGCGTCGTCTCGAGTCCCTCCCGCAGGTCGACGGTGTTCACCTCGCCGGGGCGGGCGTAGGCGTAGCGCTTGATCGCGTGGACGAGCTCGCTCATCCGCGTGGTCGAGTCCGCGAGCTCGCCGGCGAGCTGGCGGGCGGCGAGCGAGGCGCCGATCCAGCGCACCACCGGAACGGTGAGCGGGCCCGCGGTGGCGGCGATCTCCTGCACGGTGGGGGAATCGAGGCCGGCCGCGGCAAAGGTCGCGGCGAGCGTCCACGGCTCGGGGACGCCGAGCTCGGCGAGCGTGTCGGAGAGCTCGTCCTCGCGATCGGCGGCCTCCAGCGAGGACAGCGTCGTCTGCGCCGCACAGCGCTCGAGCGCCGCGTGGTGCAGCGCCACCAGCCGGGCCGCCTCCTCGCGCTCGACCCCGGCCTCGACGAACGTCCCGACGGTCGTCGAGAGGATGCCCAGCGTCTCGGTGAGGTCCCGGGCGGCCTGCCGCGCCGCGGAGGCCGGGTTGTTGAGCTCGTGGGCGAGGCCGGCGGCCATCGTGCCGAGCGCCTCGAGGCGCTCGCGCTGCTGGTAGCGCTGGGCCACGCGGCTCATCACCGGCTTCATCTGGGCCATCGCCCGCGTGAACACCGGACGGTGGGCGAGCGTGAGCTCGACGAACGCGTCGGCGTCGAGGCAGGCGTAGCGCACCGGGGTCTCGGCCTGCAGCGTCACCGCCGCCGGTGCGCCGAGCAGGGTCCACGTGGCGCCGATCCAGGTCGGGGCCTCCTGGGTCCCCTGACGCGCCTCGACCTCGCCGTCGAGGGCGAGCATCGCGAGGCGCCCCTCGAGCAGCAGGGTCACCATCGCGCGATCCTCCCCGGCCTCGCAGATCCGCTCTCCCGGATCGGCCTTGCGCAGCGCGGCAGCGTGCGCCCACGGCTCGAGCTCGGCGTCGGAGAGCTCGTCGAACAGGTCGACGGGACGCAGGTCGGCGACGCTCGGGTGGGCGAGCGTGTCCACGGGACCCGAACGGGTGCTCATCCGTCGGCGAGGTAGGAGTGGATCAGCGACACCGCCATCGAGCCCTCGCCGACCGCGCTCGCCACGCGCTTGACCGAGCGGGCGCGGACGTCGCCGGCGACGAACACGCCGGGCACGTTGGTCTCCAGCGTGTGTGGCGGGCGCGACAGCGGCCAGCCGTGCTCGCGCGCGTCGAGGCCGGCGAGGATGAAGCCCCTCGCGTCACGGGCGAGCACCCCGTCGAGCCAGTCGGTGCGGGGCAGCGCGCCGATGAACACGAAGCAGGCATCGACCTCCTCGGTGGCCTGCGTCCCGTCGGCGGCCCGGATCACCAGCCGGGCGAGGTGGCCGTCCTCCCCCTCGGCGCCGAGCACCTGCGCGCGCTCCCGGACGTCGATGTTGGAGGTCGCCGTGATCTGCTCGATCAGGTAGTGCGACATCGACTTCGCGAGCGTCGAGCGCACGAGCATCGTCACCCGGCGGGCGTAGCCCGCGAAGTACACCGCCGCCTGCCCGGCCGAGTTGGCCCCGCCGATCACCACGACGTGCTGGTCGGCGCACGAACGGGCCTCGGTGAGCGCGGATCCGTAGTAGATCCCCGCGCCGGTGAGCTCGGCGACGCCGGGGGCGTCGAGCTTGTTGTAGGAGACGCCCGAGGAGACGATCACGCTGTTCGCCGACAGCTCGGCGCCGCCGGTGAGGACCACGATCCGCCCCGCTCCCTCGACCCGCAGCGCGGTCGCCCGGGAGATCGTGAGCAGCTCGGCGCCGAGGCGCCGGGCCTGGGGCGGCGCGCGGCGGGCGAGGTCCGAGGCCCCCACGCCCGAGGGGAAGCCGAGGTAGGTGTGGCTCCGGCGGGACTGCCCCGCCTGCCCACCTGGCGCCTCGGACTCCACCATCACCGTACGCAGCCCCTCCGAGGCGCCGTACACCGCCGCCGCCAGACCGGCCGGGCCGCCGCCGACGATGACGAGGTCGTAGTGGTCGCTCGCGGGGGTCGAGGAGACGCCGAGCCGCGCCGCGAGGTCGAGGATGCTCGGGCGCTCGAGCGCCGTCCCGTCCTCGAGCAGCACCACCGGCAGGCAGTCCTCGTCCCGGCCGGCCGCGGCGAGCAGTTCACGCGCCTCAGGGTCGCGCTCCACGTCGAGCCAGCGGCCGGGGACCCGGTTGCGCGCGATGAAGTCCCGCAGATCGTGGGTGTCCCGCGAGAACCGGTGGCCGAGCACCCGCACCCCGGTGCTCGCCCGCAGCTCCGCGGTCGCCCGCCAGGTGTCGAGCAGGTCCTCGACCACCGGGAACAGGCTGTCCTCCGGGGGATCCCACGGTTTGAGCAGGTAGTAGTCGAGGCCGGCGTCGTTGATGGCGGCGATCGCCGCCTGGGTGTCGGAGTAGGCGGTGAGCAGCGCCCGGCGGGCGCCCGGGTAGATCGCCCGCGTCCGGGTGAGCAGCTCGGTGCCGGCCATCTCGGGCATCCGCTGGTCGGAGATGACGAGCGCCACCTCGTCGCCGCGTCGGCGCAGCTCGCCGAGCAGCTCGAGTGCCTCGGCGCCCGAGCCCGCGCGCACGATCCGGTGGTGCTCGCCGAAGCGCCGGCGCAGGTCGCGAGCCACCGCGGACAGGACGGTGGGCTCGTCGTCGACGCACAGGATCGCCGGTCGGCGCGCCTCGGTGGCGGCCGCAGTGGGCTGAGGGGTCGTCGCGCTCACCGGCCGAGCATCGGCGAGGGCGGGATGCGCGTCTCGCCGTGAACCTGCGAGATCACCATCATCAGCTCGTCGGCGAAGCACCAGCACCAGTCCTCGCCGGGTTGCAGCGAGCGGATGATCGGGTGCGTTGCCGTCTGGGCGTGAGCAGTCGCGTGGCGCCTGGGTGAGTCGTCGCAGCAGCCGACGTGGCCGCACTCCAGGCAGATACGCAGGTGCAGCCACTCGGTCCCCTCGCGCAGGCAGTCCTCGCACCCCTCGACGCTCGCCGGCAGCGTGGTGACCGCGATCGTGTCCAGGTGGGTGCAGGTCGGACTGTGGCGGCTCATGACGTGAGCATGACAAAGCCGTCAAATGGCGTGACCGGGGTCTCGGTCGCGCTGTTCGACGTCGACGAGTTCACGACCGTCAACAACCTCTACCAGCGGTCGGCGACGACGTCCCCCTCCGCCGCCC
>CAXTTD010000278.1:0-913 GCA_964246945.1 uncultured Solirubrobacteraceae bacterium
CCCCCGACCCGGGTCGACGCGCAAGGCCGCGGGGTCGCCGGGCAGCCGTGAGCCCCGGCACGTGCATGCCGTGCCGACCTCGGTCGAGCACAAGATCGAGGCGGCGATCGAGCTGTTCAACGGGTCCGAGCATCCGCGGACGGTGGCGGGGATCGCCCGCTCTCTGGGTCTGCCCGACGTCTCGGTGCACCCGACGAGCCCGGTGGCGGCGATCGTCAACCTGATCGTTTCCTGGGAGCTGTGCTGGTACCGCTACGAGGTCGACCTCTCCGAAGAGGTCCCCGTGGTCCGCGCGGTCGGTCAGGGCTACGAGCTCGAGGAGCTCACCGAGCTCGAGCGCGAACCCAACGCGAGCGCCGACGATCTCGGCCGGCTCGGGTATTCTGGGCAGTCGTGATCTACTGCGTCGTTCCCGAGGCGCTCGAGGGCGAAATGCTCGGGAAGCTCACCGACTACTACGCCGACGACCCCAACGTGACGGTGATCGTCGACCGGCGCCGTTCCACTCGCCGCACTCCGGCCGCCGCTGAGGTGGGCGAGAACCAGCGCGAGGTGCGAGACCGGCGCCGTCCCCGGGTGACCGGCGAGCTGCCCTCGCTGGCCAACGCGGGCGATTGACCGGCGTACGCCGGCTGGTCGTTCACGTCGACGGCGGCGCCCGGGGCAATCCGGGACCGGCGGCGATCGGCGTGGTGCTCAGCGATCCCGACGGCGGGGTGGTCGAGGACCTCGCCGAGCGGATCGGCGAGGCCACCAACAACGTCGCCGAGTACCGTGCCCTGCTGCGCGGCGTGCAGCGGGCGCAGGCGCTCGGCGCGTGCGAGATCGAGCTCGTCAACGACTCCGAGCTCGTGGCCAAGCAGCTCACCGGGGTCTACAAGGTCAAGCATCCGGCGATGCGCCCGCTGCACGC
>CAXTTD010000278.1:923-4914 GCA_964246945.1 uncultured Solirubrobacteraceae bacterium
CCCCCCCCCGCCCCCGGGCCCCACCCCCCCCCCCCCCCCCCCCCCCCCCCCGCCCCCCCCCGAGGCCACCCAGGCCCTGCGCGCGTTCGAGCGCTGGTCGATCCGCAGCGTGCCGCGGGCGCAGAACGCCGCCGCCGACGCGCTCGTGAACGCCGCGCTCGACGGCCGGCGCTGAGCTCCGCCGGCCGGCGCGACCTTGACGGCCGATAGGCTTCTCAGGGTGAATGATTCCCTGATCGAGCTCAGCGCCCGGCTGGAGCGCACCGCCGAGCTGTTGCGGGCCGGCGAGCTCGAGCCCGACGGCGCGCTGTCGGCGGTCGAGGAGTGCGCGCGCTTGGCCTCCGAGGTCAGCTCCCAGGTCGACCAGCGAGCCCGCGCGGCCGTCGAGCCGCTGCCCGACCTCCCCGGTCAGCTTCCGTTGCCCGCAAGCTAGTGTCGGCCCCCACGTCGACGTCCTTGCCGGTCTATCCGGAGCATCTCCGCGCCGAGGTCGAGGCGTTCCTGGAGGACGTCCGCTTCTCGGAGGAGATCGCCACCGCGGGCCTCGAGGAGGCGATGCGCTACTCGCTGCTCGCCGGGGGCAAGCGAATCCGTCCGGTGCTCGCGCTCGCCACCGCGGAGGCGCTCGGTCGTCCGCGGGCCTCGGTGATGACGCTCGCGGGGGCGCTGGAGCTCATCCACACCTACTCGCTGATCCACGACGACCTGCCGGCGATGGACGACGACGACCTGCGTCGCGGCCGGCTCACCTGCCACAAGGTCTACGGCGAGGACGTCGCCATCCTCGCCGGCGACGCGCTCTACGCGGAGGCGTTCAAGCTGCTGCTCTCCCGGCAGCCGGGCGATCCCGCGGCGGTGCTCGCCGCCGCCGCGCGCCTTGCCGGCGCGACCGGGGTGCAGGGCATGGTCGGTGGGCAGTACATCGACGTCACCGAGACCGCCGGGGAGGGGGACCTCGGCCTGCGGCGGCTGCACGAGCTGAAGACCGGGCAGCTCATCTCAGTGTCGATCGAGTGCGTGCTGCTGCTCGATCGCAGCCGCCCGCCGGCGGTCACGGACGCCTTCTGTGCCTTCGCGGGAGAGCTCGGGGTGCTGTTCCAGATCGTCGACGACATCCTCGACGTCACCGGCTCCGAGGAGACGCTCGGCAAGCAGCAGGGGGCCGACGTGCGCCTGGGCAAGCGCACCTACGTCACCGAGTTCGGTCTCGACGGGGCCCGCCGGATGGCCGAACAGTCACGGGGACGGGCGATGGCGGCGCTCGGACGGGCGGCGCCCGGCGGCGCCGCCGAACTGCAGCAGATCACGGACTTCATCGCGAACCGGAGCTACTGATGACACACCTGCTCTCCCGCATCGACGGGCCTGCCGACCTCAAGGACCTCAGCGACGAGGAGCTCGCGCAGGTCGCGCAGGAGGTGCGCGCGCACATCATCGACACCGTCGGGGAGATCGGCGGCCACTTCGGCGCCAACCTCGGCACCTGCGAGATCGCGGTCGCCCTGCACTCCCTGCTCGACTCCCCGAACGACAAGATCCTGTGGGACGTCGGCCACCAGGCCTACCCGCACAAGATCCTCACCGGTCGCCGTGACCAGCTGGACACGATCCGCCAGTACGGCGGACTCGCGCCGTTCTGCTCGATCGAGGAGTCCCCGCATGACATCATGGGCGCCGGCCACGCCTCGACCGCGATCGGCTACGCGGTCGGCATCAAGGAGGCGATGCGCCACGGGTACGGAACCGACGGGCGCGTCGTCGCGGTCGCCGGCGACGGCGCTTTGACGGGGGGCGTGGCGTTCGAGGCCGTCCACCAGGCCGGCGGACTCGGCACCCCGATCGTGGTCGTGCTCAACGACAACGGCATGTCGATCTCCCCGAACGTCGGCGCCATGTCGCGCTACTTCAACCGCATGCGACTCTCGCCCAAGCTGTGGCATGCCCGCGAGGAGGTCGAGGACGGCCTCACCAAGCTGCCCTCACCGCTCGGCAACGCGTTCGAGCGCTTCGGCCCCCACTTCAAGGAGTCGATCAAGGCGTTCTGGGCCCCCGGAATGTGGTGGGAGGAGCTTGACTTCGCCTACATGGGGGTGATCGACGGCCACGACATGCGCGCTCTGCGCGTCGCCCTGCGCGAGGCGCTCGCCGCCGAGCGTCCGGTCGTCGTGCACTGCGCGACGGTGAAGGGCAAGGGGTTCGCGCCCGCCGAGGACGGAGGCCTCGAGGGCATGGAGAAGTGGCATGCCGCCAAGCCCAAGTCGATCAAGGGCGGTGTCCCCGCGCCGGCGACGCTCGCCCCCCAGAACACCGGCGCCCCGAAGCCCAAGCCGTCGGCGCCCGCCTACCAGCAGGTGTTCGGCGAGGCGCTGGTCGCTGAGGCCCGGCGCGACCCGCGCGTGGTGGGGATCACCGCGGCGATGAACTCCGGCACCGGCCTGAACATCCTGCAGCGGGAGCTCCCCGACCGCTACTTCGACGTCGGCATCGCCGAGCAGCAGGCGATCCTGTTCGCTTCGGGGCTCGCCCTGCAGGGCGCGAAGCCCGTGGCGGCGATCTATTCGACGTTCCTGCAGCGCGCCTTCGACCAGATCGTCCACGACGTGTGCCTGCAGAAGCTCGACGTCGTGCTGGCGATGGACCGCGCGGGTCTCGTCGGCGACGACGGCCCCACCCACCACGGCGCCTTCGACATCGCCTACCTGCGACCGCTGCCGAACATCGTGCTGATGGCGCCCCGGGACGAGGCGATGCTCGTCACCATGCTGCACACCGCGATCGCTCACCACGGTCCGATCGCCCTGCGCTACCCGCGCGGCAACGGCGTCGGGGTGCCGCTGCCCAAGGATCCCCAGTCGCTCGAGATCGGCACCGGGGAGATCTTGCGCGAGGCGCCCGCCGGGGGCGTGCGCGTCGCCCTGCTCGGCTACGGGACGGGGGTCGGCAAGGCGCTCGAGGCCGCCGACCTGCTCGTCGAGCACGGCATCTCGACCACCGTCGCCGACGCCCGCTTCGCCAAGCCGATCGACGTCGCGCTCGCCGCGCAGCTCGCCGCCGAGCATGACCTGCTGGTCACCGTCGAGGAGGGCGTGCTCGCCGGCGGCTTCGGCTCGGCGGTCTGGGAGACGCTGTCCGATCAGGGGATGGGGATGGGCCGCGTTCCGATCATGCGGGTGGGGCTGCCCGATGAGTACGTCCCCCACGGTGCCCCGGAGCTGCTCCACGAGCAGATCGGCTTCACCGGCCGGCGGATCGCCGAGCGAGTGCTCGCCGCGGTGGCCGAGCGCCGGGGCGTGACGCACACGGGCTGAGCCCGGGCTGAGCGCATCGCGGGTACCGTGTCGGCCGTGACCACGCGGCGCCTGCGCCTGGACGCGCTTCTCTCCGAGCGGGGTCTGTATCCGACCCGCTCGCGCGCCGCCGCCTCCGTGCTCGCCGGCGAGGTGAGCCTCGGCGCCGACGGGCGGCGGGCTCAGAAGCCAGGGCAGCTGGTGGCCGAGGACGTGATGGTGGCGCTCGCCGAGGGACCGCAGTTCGTTTCTCGCGGCGGGGTCAAGCTCGCCAACGCGCTCGATCGGTTCGGGATCGACGTGCGCGACGCGCTCGCGCTCGACGTCGGCGCCTCCACCGGCGGCTTCACCGACTGCCTGCTGCAGCGGGGCGCGGCCCGGGTCGCCGCGGTCGACGTCGCCTACGGCGAGCTCCACTGGCGCCTGCGCACCGATCCGCGGGTGACCGTGATCGAGCGGCTGAACGCGCGGACGCTCTCGCGTGAGGCGCTGCCGTTCGCCGCCGGGGTGATCGTCATCGACGTGTCGTTCATCTCGCTCGCGAAGGTCTTGAGCGCGGTGCTCGGCTGCGCGGCGGAGCGCTATGACTGCCTGGCGATGGTGAAGCCCCAGTTCGAGGTGGGTCGCGAACGGGTGGGCAAGGGCGGCGTGGTGCGCGAGCCGGCCCTGCGGCGCGAGGCGCTGGTCGAGGTCGCGCGGGCCGC
>CAXTTD010000279.1:0-4875 GCA_964246945.1 uncultured Solirubrobacteraceae bacterium
GATCCTCCAATCAATCGCACGCTACTGCGAACGAATCAACCAAACAGCACACTAGACGGGAAGCGCCTGCGAGGAACCGGCGGCGCGGCGGGGCGGCGCGACCGCGATGTCGGCCGGCCGATCGGGAACCTGGTCGCCGAGCCGCGCGGCCGCCAGCCCGCGACGGCGAGGACGCCACACGCGCAGATACTGGGCGGCGAGGTAGGAGCCGACGACGATCGCGATGGCGAGGAACTGGCCGAGGAAGGTCGGCCAGTTGTTGAACAGGCTGAACCAGGTGCCCATCCAGCCGGGCAGGCCGAGCCACGAGATGTGGCCCCAGCCGATCCAGCCGGCGAGCTGCATCTCGTTGACCTCCTCGCCGACCTGGACGACGAGCACCGCGAGCAGCATGACGCCGGTGATGATGAGCAGCTTCTTGTACGGGAGCTTGGCGTTCAGCGCGAAGGTGAGCACGCCGACGGCGCCGGTGAACAGCAGGCCGATGACGACGCCCTCGAGCACCACGCCCGAACCGTAGATCTCCCGCAGCGCCTGCAGGAAGATGACGATCTCGAACGACTCGCGGTACACGGTGGTGAAGCCGAGCAGGGCGAGGCCGAACAGCATCCGGCGCTTGTGGGTCTCCGCGTCGGCACCGAACAGCGAGCGGCGGCGCTTGTTGTGGTGGGAGATCCAGCCGGTCCAATAGACCTTGTGGAAGAACCAGTTCATCACCAGCAGCAGGATGATGATCGCGGGGATCCCGGTGGCCGCCTGGATCGTGAACTCGTTGGCGCTGTTGAACAGGCCGATGAACCACACGACCGCGAACCAGGTGGCGATTCCGGCGCCGAAGCCGAGCGCGCCGCCGACGCCCACCGGACGCCGGTAGAGCCGGTTGGCGCCCTTCAGGCTGGCGGTGATGGCGGCGAGGATGAGGATGCACTCAAGGCCCTCGCGGAAGACGAGGATCGCCGAGTCGACCACGACCGTGGTGCGACCGAGCTGATGGCCGGTGGGCACCGCAGTCGGGTCGGTGGTGCCGCCCTGGGCGTGCCAGCCGAACACCACGGCGAGCACGGCGACGGCGAGGACCACGCCCGTCCACACGTAGAACCATTTCGACTCGCTGCGTGAGGACCGGCCGCCCGCCCGCGGCGCTTGAGTGACTGACTGGGGCACGAAGATCTTTCAGCTGGGTTTCCGGCTCGTGGCGGGCGCCTGGAAGGGACGACCTTGCGGCCAGCGTATCAGAGTTAGGCCGCCCTAATTAGGGGTGCCTAACCGGAGGCGGCCGCCGGTCTGGTGACCGGGCTCAGCGGCGCAGCGGGGACCGGTGAGTCGGTCGACTCAGACGGTCTGGACCTGGAACAGGCTGGTGGTGCCCGGGGCGCCGCTGGGCAGTCCCGCGGTGATTCCGATGCGCTCGCCGTGGCGTACCCAGCCGAGCTCGACGGCGCGTCGCGCGGCGGCGGCGATGATCTCCTCGGTCACCTCGTAGCGAGGCAGGTAGTCCGACTCGACGCCCCATATGAGCTTGCAGCGCCGGATCGTCTCCTGGCCTGGCGAAAGGCAGTAGATCGGGACGTTCGGGCGGTGCGCGGAGATGAGCCGCACCGAGCGGCCCGACAGCGTGGGGATGACGAGCGCGGCGAGCCCGAGGTCACGCGCGGCGGCCACCGCGCTGTAGGCGATCGTGTACGCCGGGTCGCGGGCGTCGCGGCGCACCCGCTCCTCGTTCCAGCGCTCGTAGGGCAGCGTGCGCTCGGTGCGCTCGGCGATCGAGGCCATCATCGCCACCGCCTCCACCGGATAGTTGCCGACGGCCGTCTCCTGGGAGAGCATCACCGCGTCGGTGCCGTCGAGAATCGCGTTGGCAACGTCGGTCGCCTCCGCCCGGGTCGGGCGGCTCGAGTTGACCATCGAGTCGAGCATCTGGGTGGCGGTGATCGACGGCCGGGCGAGGTTGCCCGCGGTGCGTAGCAGCCGCTTCTGCACGATCGGCACGTCCTCGATCGGCAGCTCGATCCCCAGGTCGCCGCGGGCGACCATCACGACGTCAGCGGCACGGATGATCTCAACGTGGTTCTCGACCGCCTGGGGCTTCTCGATCTTGGCAATCAGCGGCAGCCGGGTGTGGCGGCGCACCTCGAGCACGTCGGCGGGCTCGCGCACGAACGACAGCGCCACCGCGTCGACGCCGATGGACTCGCCGAAGTGGAGCATGTCGAGGTCCTCCTCGGGCACCGCGGCGAGTCCCCGCGTGGAGCCCGGGATGTTGAGCCCCTGACGGGTGGCCACGGTGCCGCCGATCTCGACCGCGGTGGCGATCTCGCCCTCGCCGTAGTGGATCGACTCCACCCGCAGGCGGATCGCCCCGTCGGCGAGGTAGATCACGTCCTCGGGGTCGACGGCATCGACGAGGCCCGGCCAGGAGACCGATATCCGGGTCGCGTCGCCCTCCTCGGTGGCGCCGCACATGAGCCGCAGCTTCTCTCCGGGCGTGAGCTCGACGATGCCGTCGCGCAGCACGCCGATGCGGAGCTTGGGCCCCGGCAGGTCCTGGAGGATCGCCACCGGGCGCCCGACCACCGCCGACGCGGCCCGCACTCGCTCGGCGTTCTCGGCGTGCAGCTCGCGGCTGCCGTGGGAGAAGTTGAAGCGAGCGACGTCGAGACCGGCGGCGATCAGCCGCTCGAGGACCTCCGGCTCGCGCGAGGCCGGTCCGATGGTGGCGACGATCTTGGTGCGACGGGCCATCTGGTGGGGCGGACGCTAGCTCACGCGCCGGCCCGCGGCGGTGAGCGGCCTGTGAGCGCTCACACGAGCGCGCCATCGGCGATGACCGGCTCGCCGTCGGCGGTGAGCCGCCCGCCGGCGCGCAGGTCGCAGATGAGGTCCCAGTGGACGGCGGAGGCGTTCACGCCGCCGGTCTCCGGATAGGCGCGGCCGAGCGCGAGATGGACGGTGCCGGCCATCTTCTCGTCGAGCAGGATGTGGCCGGTGGGCACGTCGATGCCGACGTTGGTGCCGATCCCGAGCTCGCCCAGGCGGCGCGCGCCGGCGTCGGTGGCGAGCGTCGTGCGCAGGTAGTCCTCCCCCTGCTCGGCCCGGGCTGAGACCACCTCCCCGTCGCGGAACTCGAGCTCGACCCCGGTGACGGTGACCCCCCGCGGACCGGTGGGGACGGTGAAGCGGATCGTCCCGGTCGCCGAGCGCTCGTGGGGCCCGGTGAACACCTCGCCGCTCGGCATGTTGCGCCGCCCGTCGGAGTTGATCCAGGTGCGGCCCGCCACCCCGAGCGTGATGTCGGTCCCCTCGGCCTCGATCCGGATCACGCGGGCGGGCGCGAGGCGGGCGACGAGCTCGGCCTGCTCGGCGGACAGCGCCGTCCACGCCGCGATCGGGTCCGCCTGGTCGAGGAACAGCGCCCGGTTCACGAACGCGGTGTGGCGGGCCTCGGAGAAGCCGGCGAGCTGGGCGAGCGCCGGGGTCGGCCACAGCGTGTTCGCCCAGCGGCGGGCGAGGCGGAGCTCGCGCAGCGGCGCTCGGGAGACCGCCGCCCGAGCGAGGTGCGCGGGGTCGACGTCGGCAAGGGCCGCGGCGTTCGCCGGCGCGTCGATGGCGAGGATCGCGTCGGCGGACTCGTACTCCGCCGGCTCGCCGGGAGCGACGGTGTCGAGATGGCGCTCGCGCGCGTGCGCGTAGAAGGCGGCGCCCCACGTCGGCGAGGCCATGCGCATCACCGGCCACGCGTCGCGGTCGAGGATCGCCGCGTGCAGGGCGTCGAGCAGCGGCTCGGCGAGGCTCGTGGCGCTCACCAGCACCGACTGGCCGGGGGCGACCTCCAGGCACCAGTCGCACAGCAGCGCGGCGAACCGCTCGGCGTCGATGGGGCGCCCGGGGCGCAGGGCGGTCACGGTGCCTCGAGGTCGGGGAAATTCTCGGCGAGGTGGGCGCGCAGGCTGTCGCGCACGAAGACCCGCTCGGCGGCAGTGGCCATCCGGTAGCGGCCGAGCAGCTCCTTCTGGCGCTCCGAGCGCACGCCGGCGACCGTCCAGCTCACCGCGAGGTGCTCGAACAGCAGCTCGGTCGCCCGCGACTGGGCGTCGTCGCGGTTGAGGCCGCCGTGGAGGGTCTCGGCGTAGCGGCGGCGGGTGGCGGGGCTGAGGGCACCCCGCAGCTCGAGCGCTCCGTCGGCGTCGTCTCGGTACTCGGTGGACGGCGCGGTGGGCGGGGCCTCGCGGGCCTGGCGGCGGCCGCGCTTGCCCATCAGCCGACGTCACCGGCGGCCGCGGCCCGCAGCTGCCCGTCGATGTCGCCGGTCACCGGGTCGGCGTGGCCGGCCCACACGACGCTCGGCCGCAGGTCGGCGAGCGTCGCGATCGAGGCGAGTGCCCGGTCGAGGTCAACATCGAAGGCGGGGTGGGGGACCCGCGGCCCACCGCGGCGCCCGGTCTGGACATCGAGCGTGTACACCGCGTCGGAGCACAGCACGACGCCGTCGGACTCGCGGTGCAAACCGATCAGCCCGGGAGCGTGGCCGGGGAGCTCGACGACGCGGAACCCCGCGACCACGTCGTCCGCGGCGAGCGTGCCGGCAATCGCCACCCGGCCGCCGTCCCACGCCGTCAGCATCATCCGGAAGTATGGCCGGGCGTGGGGCTTCAGCTTGTGGAGGTCGAAGTAGTCGCGCAGCGGGGCGTCGGACTCGGCGGCCGCCCGCTCAGCGGCGTGGCAGTACACGGGAGCGTCGAGCTCGGGGGCGGCGCCGCGGTGGTCGCAGTCGGCGTGTCCGAGCACCACCCGCTCGATCCCGCCGTGGCGGGCGGCGGCGGCCCGGATGGCCGTCCCCCTCCCCCCGCTCCCCGCGGGGCAGACCGGGGCCCCCCC
>CAXTTD010000280.1:0-4841 GCA_964246945.1 uncultured Solirubrobacteraceae bacterium
GTCGGCCCAGTCGCGGTCGCCCCCGGTGAACAGCCCCTGGCGGGCGCCGAACTCCTGGGCTCGCAGCTGTCCGTAGCGCGCACGGCGCGGGTCCCCGCCCGGCACCGGCACGATGATCCACGGCGTACGCGGCTCGGTGTCCGGTGTGGGGGGCGCACCGAGCGCCGAGACGATGTCGCGCACGGCGGGAGCGCCCGGCCGCCCACGCTCGCGGGTGTCGAGCGCCGACAGGATGTCGTTCGCTCCCGAGGCCATCAGCCGCCCGCAGCGCCGAGCGCCGAGCACGCCCCACAGGCGGCGCACCCCGCGCCCTGGTCGGCGCCCCGCATGCCCGCCGCTCGCAACGCGTCCGCGACCCGTCGCGTCACCGACGCGAGGAGCTCGGAGGCGGGGGCGGGGCCGCCGTCGCGGTGGGCGAGCGAGCCCTCAAGCGGTCGATAGGGCACGACGAACGGGTACACCCCCATCGCGATCAGCCGCTCCGCCCCGGCGACGAGCTCGTCGGGATTCTCGCCGAGACCGACGAGCAGGTAGGTGGAGACCCGGTTCTCGCCGAACACGTCGACCGCGTGGGTCCACGCCTGCTCGTAGCGGTGCAGCGGAACCGTCGCCTTGCCCGGCGTCCACCGGGTTCGCACCGCCGCGTCGAGTGACTCGATGTGGATTCCGATCGCCGCGGCTCCGGCATCGTGGAGCCGGTCGATCCACTCGAGGTCGAGGGGCGGCTCGATCTGGACCTGAATCGGCAGCAGCGGGAGCGCGTCGCGCACCGCCGCGGCGCAGCGGGCGAGGTGACGCGCCCCCCGGTCGGCGCCGTTCGAGGTGCCGGTGGTCATCACCACCTGGCGGATCCCGTCCAGGCGCCACGCCGCCTCCGCGACCTCGGCGAGCTGCTCGGGGCGCTTCACCTGCGGGGTGGCCCCGGCGCGCAGCGACTCCTCGATCGTGCAGAACCGGCAGCGGGTCGCCTCCTCCGTGTACCGGATGCACGTCTGCACCACCGTGGTGGCGAGCACGTCGGTCCCGTGCAGCCGGGCGAGCGCCTCGTAGGGGATCCCGTCCTCGGTGGTGAGGTCGTAGAAGCGCGGCCGGGCCACCGGCTCGACCGCGAGCTCCTCGACCACCACTCCCTCGCGGGTGAGGCGGCCGAGCTCGTCGATCGCGAACGGCGAGCCCTCGGCCATCGGCAGCGTCGCCGCGCAGCCGCCGCTCACCCGCCAGTGCCCGTCGTCCGAGGGACCCGCGCCCGCGCGCCGGCGTACCGGCGGCGGTGCGGCCCGCAGGCCGTGGACCGCGAGCTCCGTGCGGAGGTCGAGGACGTCCATCCCGAGCCTCAGAACATCCAGCTGGTGTTGATGATCGCGTTCTTGCGGCTGTACTCGATCAGCGCGTCCTGCATGTCCAGCGGGTGGCAGGGGATGACGCCCTCCATGAGATCCTCCTCACGAGCGCCGTGCAGCGAGAGACCGAGCCGGCAGGCGTAGCACTTGCCGCCCTCCTCGATGAACTTGGCGATCTGATTGTTCTCGTTGCGCATGCCCGGGAAGATCTCCGAGCCGATGTCCGGGAAGCCCCGGGTGGCCAGGCAGTTCAGGGCGCCGATGCCGAAGAAGTAGAGGGCGGTGTCGAACCCCTTGCGCAGCGCCCGGATGCCCAGCAGCACCGCGACGAGGCTCACCGAGGACTCGTTGGCGATGCCGTGGACCATGCCCAGATACGTCTCACCGGGCTCGGCCTGGTAGTCGGGAAACACCTTCGTCTTGCCGAGAATCGACTCCCCGACCTGCTTGGTGGGGTGAGCGATCTCCATCACGCTCGCGATCTCCTGATCGGTGAGCTTGGTCTCGACTGCCATGGGTTTCTCCTCGGGTTGGGAACGCGACCGGATCGCCGAGTCTGCGCTCACCGGTGCACCGTCCACATGGACACCGGGCCAGGGTTGGCCCAGCCTCTAGTGGACATGCGGACAGACCCGAGCGCGGTGGTCGGGCAAACCCCCGCGCGGGGACGTTCCGGCGCGCACGCCGGGCCTACGATGGGCGGGTGGACCCCACACCGGTGACGTCGATCGGCTCGCGTCTGGGGGTGGCGCCGCGTGACGTGCTCGAGGCGCTGCTGTCCCACCTCGCCGATGCCGTGTATCTGGTGGATGCCGATGGGCGAATCGGGTTCGTCAACCCGGCGGCGCTCGCCATGCTCGGCTACGCGGAGGAGGAGCTGCTCGGCCGCGACGCCCACGCCACGCTGCATCACCACCGCCTCGACGGCACCCCGTATCCCGCGCGTGACTGCCCGATCCTGCGCGCCCGCGCCACCGGTGAGACGGTGCGCGGCGACGGGGATGCGTTTTGGCGCCGGGACGGCGCGCCGTTCCGCATCGACTTCTCCTCGGCCCCGCTGGACACGGCGCGGGGCATCGGGGCGGTTGTCGTGTTCCGAGACGTCACCCGGAGGATCGCCGGCGAGCAGGCGGCGCTGCGCGAGGCCGCCGAGCGCGCCCGCGCCCAGGAGATCCACGCGTCGCGGGCCCGGCTCGTGCAGGCCGCCGACGCCGAGCGCCGGCGGCTCGTGCGCAACCTGCACGACGGCTCCCAGCAGCGGCTGGCCCGCATCCTGCTCGAGCTCGGCCGTCTCGCCCGGGAGCTCGGCGACCCGAGCGCCGGTCGCACCGATGCCGCCGCCCGGCTGTCGGAGATCGCCCGGGAGACGCGCGTCGCGATCGCCGAGCTGCGTGAGCTCGGCTCGGGGCTCAGCCCGCAGATCCTCGTCACCCGCGGGCTCGGCGCCGCCGTCGAGAGCCTCACCGCACCGCTCGCCATCCCGGTCGAGCGGCACATCCCGCCGCGGCGCTACGCCGAGATGATCGAGACCACGGCGTACTTCGTGATCGCCGAGGCCCTCACCAACGTCATCAAGCACGCGTCGGCGAGCTCCGCCTCGGTGACGCTCACGCTCGGTCCCGGCCGGGTGCTGCTCGTGCGGGTCGCCGACGACGGCCGCGGCGGTGCGCGGGCGCGAGACGGCGGCGGGCTGGCCGGGATCGCCGATCGCCTGGCCGCTGCCGGTGGCGAGCTCTCGCTGCGCAGTCCTCAGGGCGGGGGAACCCAGCTCCTCGCCCGGCTGCCCGGCGAGCCGCCCCCGGCGGCCGTCGCCTCAGGAGGTGCGTAACAGTGCGAGCACGGCCGTCACCCGCCGGTGCCGGTAGGGCTCGTCGGCGAGCGCGAGCTTCTGGAACACGGCGGTGACGTGCTTCTCGACCGCCGCCTGGGAGATCGCGAGGCCGGCGGCGATTCCCGCATTGGAGCGTCCCTCGGCCATCAGCGCGAGCACGTCGCGCTCGCGTGGGGTGAGCCGGTCGATCGGGTTGTGGCGCCGGCGGCGCCCGACCATGCGCTGCACGACCTCCGGATCGAGCGCCGACCCTCCCGCGGCCACCCGGCGGACCGACTCCACGAACGAGTCGACATCGCCGATCCGCGTCTTGAGCAGGTAGCCGACCCCCGACGCGTCCTCGCCGATGAGGTCGAGGGGGTAGCGCTCCTCCAGGAAGTTGGTGAGCACGAGCACGGCGGTCCCGAGCCCGAGCCCGCGCACCGCGATCGCGGAGCGCAGCCCCTCATCCGTGTGGTCGGGCGGCATCTGTACGTCGATGATCGCCACGTCGGGGCGGAGCTCGCGCACCCGGTCGATCACCTCCGCGGCCGAGGCGAGCTCGGCCACCACCTGCATCCCGGCATCCGAGAGCAGCCGCGCGACGCCCGCACGCAGGAGGACCTCGTCGTCGGCGATCAGTACGCGGAGCGCGGGCACCTGCGCGGGAGTACGCAGGCGAGCCCCGTTCGGATGAACGCCCGTCCGCGCGCCGACGGTACCGTCCACCCGGGTGTCACCCCCGGGTCCGCCGGAGTTCGATGCTCGGGCGCTCCCGCAGGGGCAAGTGCCGGCCGCCATCCCTGGCCCGATGTCGATTCCCCACCGGGCACCGGCGTCCGGATACTCACCGTCACGGTCGATCCACTGTCTCACGTGTCCCTGGACCCGGCGGTGGCGACACATTTGACTACCGGGAGGTTATGTGTCATCAGGAACCCTCAGTCCACTCGAGGCCTCGGGCGATCCGTCGCCGATCGCCGAGGTCATGGCACGTCCGGAGCAGGGCGCCGGGCTCTACTACGCACTGCCGTCGCAGGGCGTCTCCCTGCAGCTGGGCGCCCTCGGGGTGATGCTCGCGCTGCTCGGCTGTGACCTCGTGCACATCTATAACCCCGCCGCGCTCGGCATCATGCTGCCGGCGTCGCTGGGGGTCGGCGGACTAGCCATCTTCGCCGGCGGGATGTGGAACCTGCGCCTCGGACAGACGATCGCCGGCACGATCGGCGGACTGTACGGAGCGTTCTGGTTCTCCTTCGGGCTGCTGCTGCTCACCCAGGCCGCTCCCCTGACCAAGGCGGTCGGCCCCGCGGGCTTCGACCACGCGCTGTCGGCGTACCTGATCATCTGGATGGTGGTCTCGGCATTCCTGCTGATCGGAACGTGGTTCGTCAATCGGGCGGTGTTCGCTCAGCAGCTCGTGCTGGTGCTCGTGTTCCTCGCCCTCGGGATCGGCTTCGCCGACGCGCCCGGTGGCTCGGGGATGCTCAAGCTCGGCGGCTGGCTGTGTCTCGTCGACGCCTTCCTCTCCATGTACATCGCGATGGCGCTCGTAATCAACGAGACCGCGGGTACGCCGGTACTGCCGATCCGTTGAGCGGCTGCGGCGGTCGCGACGGGGTCCCGGCGCCGACGCGCGCGCGCAGCTCGGCGGGGGCCCGGGGCCCCCGCGGGCAGTGGCAGCGCCGCGC
>CAXTTD010000281.1:0-3943 GCA_964246945.1 uncultured Solirubrobacteraceae bacterium
TCATGGGCTGCGTGCTGCTGCTCGGCGTCGGCGTCCTCTCCCGCCAGCACGCGCGCCCGTGGGCGGCGCCGATCGTCTACCTGTTCGCGGGAGTGCTCGCGTCACTCGGGCTGGGGGCGGTCGGGGTGGCGCGCCTGGGCCCGATCGACGATCACGAGGTGTTCGAACGGGTGTGCGAGATCGCGCTCGTGGTCGCGGTGTTCGGCTCGGGGCTCGCCGTCGAGCGGCAGGTGCGGGGCTCCTCGTGGTGGCTGATCGGGCTGCTGCTCGCCGTCGTGATGCCGGCTACGATCGCGCTCATCGCTGTGTTCGGCGCGTTGGTGATGGGCCTGCCGCTCGCCGCCGCAGTCTTGCTCGGCGCGATCCTCGCCCCCACCGACCCGGTGCTCGCGGGTGACGTCGGACTCGCCGCTCCGAGCGAGACCGAGGTCGGCGAGCCGCGGCTCTCGCTGCACACCGAGGCCGGCGCCAACGACGGTCTCGCCTCGCCGTTCGTGGTCGTCGGGCTGCTCATCGCCACCCACCCGGGCGGCGGATGGATCGGCAGCTGGCTCGCGATCGACCTCGCCTACCGGGTGGGGATCGCGCTCGTGCTGGGGGTCGGGTTCGGCCACCTCGCCGCCCTGGCGATCCCGCGGCTGCGCGCCCGCGAAGTGCTGTCCGACGATCTCGATGGGTTCCTCGCCCTCGCGGTCTCGCTCATCGTCTATGGGGCGTGCGAGCTACTCGGCGGCTACGGGCTGGTCGCGGTGTTCGTAGCCGGGATCGCGTTTCGCCGCGGGGAGCCCGACGAGGTGCTCCATGCCCGGGTGTACCGCGGCTCGGAGTTGCTCGGCCGGCTGCTCGAGCTCGCCGTGCTCGTCCTCCTCGGCTCGGCGATCACCACGGCGGGGCTCGCCACCCCCGGGCTCGGCGGATGGCTGCTCGCGCCGCTGCTCATCCTGGTCGTGCGCCCGCTGCTGGTGCTCGCAGTCTGTGCGGGGACGCCGTTGCGCCGGCCCGATCGGCTGTTCCTCGGCGTGTTCGGGGTGCGAGGGGTCGCGGCCGTCTATTACGCGGTCGTCGTCGCCGGCGACCACGTGCTCTCCCGCCACGATACGGCGGTGGTCACCTGGACGACGGTCGTGTGCGTCGCGGTGTCGATCGTCGTCCACGGCATGGCCGCCACCCCGCTCACCCGCCGCTGGCTGCCCGAGAACTGACCCCCTCACGCCGCGACGAGCAGACTGGCTCCGATCGCCCCGCCGAGGTCGCCGAGCTTCGCGAGGCGCACCTTCGGATGACGGGCCTCGACGAACAGGTGGGGCGCCATCGCCTTCTCGATCCGCTTCACGTACGGGTCGCCGAGCTTCGAGCCGACGCCACCCCCGATGATCACCGCCTCCAGGTCAAGGAGGTTGATCGCCGATGCGATCCCGGCCCCGAGCGCGTCGACCGCTCCGTCGATGAGCGAGCCCGCGAGCGCGTCGCCGTGCTTGAGCGCGCGGCTCCAGATCCCGCTGGTGAGCCGGTCCTTGTCGTGCGTGCGCATCAGGTGGAAGAGGTCGGTCTTCTCGCCGTCGCGGTGGCGCGTGCGCGCCTGGGCCTCCATTGCGTTGCGGCCGGCGTAGGCCTCCACGCAGCCCTGCCGCCCACACGGGCAGCGTCGGCCGCCGAGGTGCTGGACGCACGTATGCCCGATCTCGCCGGCGGCGTCCTGGCCGGTCCACACCTTCCGCTCCAGGAAGATCGCGCCGCCGACGCCGGTCCCCCACCACACCCCGATCAGCGACTGGAAGTCGCGCCCGGCGCCGAGGGTCACCTCCGCCTGCACGCCGACCCGCACGTCGTTGTCGAGCTTCACCGTCGTGGAGAGGGCGTCGGCGAGCGCCGGGGCGAGCGCGTATGCGCCCTCCCAGCCGTTGAGGTTGCGCGCCTCGGAGACGGTCCCCGTCACCTCGTCGACCTCACCGGGCGAGCCGACCCCGACGCCCTGAAGCTCTCCGAGCTCGACCCCCGCCGCCTGGGCGGCCTCGCGCAGCGCCGCCGCCATCTCCTCGGCGATCGCCTGCGGACCGCCCTGCTGGGGAGTGGGATGGCGGGCCTGGCCCTTCACCGCGTTCTCGTCGTCGACGACGACCGTCTGGATCTTGGTGCCGCCGAGATCGATGCCGCCGCGCATCACTGGTCCGCGGGCTTCTCGGCGTGGCCACCGAAACCGTGGCGCATCGCCGAGAGCAGCTGGCTGCCGAACTTGTCAAGGCCGCGCGAACTGAAGCGCGCGAACAGGGCCGCGGTGAGCACCGGCGCGGGCACGCCCTCCTCGACCGCTGCCTGCGCGGTCCAGCGGCCCTCACCCGAGTCCGAGACCCGGCCCGAGTAGCCGTCAAGCGTCGGGGAGTCGTGCAGCGCCTGGGCGGTGAGGTCGAGCAGCCACGAGGCGACGACCGAGCCGCGGCGCCACACCTCGCTCACCTCGGCGACGTCGATGTCGTAGCGGTAGTACTCGGGGTCCTCGAGCGGCGCGGTCTCGGCGTCGGAGTCGTGCTGCTCGGTGCCGATATCCGCCTTGTGCAGGATGTTCAGGCCCTCGGCGTAGGAGGCCATCATCCCGTATTCGATGCCGTTGTGAACCATCTTCACGAAGTGCCCGGCGCCCGCCTGACCGCAGTACATGAAGCCGTTTTCGGCGTCGGAGAACTCGCCGTCCCGGCCGGGGGTGCGCTCGGCCCCCGACTCGCCCGGCGCGATGGTGGCGAAGATCGGCTTGAAGCGGTCGAACGCGTCGCGGTCTCCGCCGATCATCAGGCAGTAGCCGCGCTCGAGGCCCCACACGCCGCCGCTCGTGCCGCAGTCGAGGTACTCGACCCCCGTCTCCGCGACCTGCTTGGAGCGCCGGATGTCGTCCCGGTAGTAGGAGTTGCCGCCGTCGATGATCGTGTCCTTGGCGTCGAGGATCTTCGCGAGCTCCTGGACGTTGTCCTCGGTGATCTTGCCGGCGGGCACCATCAGCCACACCGCGCGCGGCGGCGTGAGCTTCTCGGCGAGCTCCTGAAGCGAGCTCGCGCCTGTCGCCCCATCGGCCTCGAGTGCCTTGACCGCGTCCTGGTCGACGTCGTAGACCACGCACTCGTGACCGTCGCGCATCAGCCGGCGCACGATGTTCGCGCCCATCCGTCCGAGTCCGACCATTCCCAGTTGCATCTCGCGGTGTCCTTTCGTGGTGAGCGGAGTCCCGGGCCCCCGGCGACCGGGCAGGCGGGTTCAACCTACCCGCCCGGGCCCCGCTGGAGTCGCCCGGGCGGGTCGTCGTTCGCGATCACCTCGATCCCGAGCGCATGAGCCTCCGAGAGCAAATGCTGGATGAGATGCGCGGCCGAGAATTGCCGGTCAGTTGCCGGAGAACGCGAGCGATGCTCATGGAGGCGCTCGTAATGCCGGCCCGCGTCGTGGACCACGTTCAGCTTCGGAGATGCTCCCGCGGCCATGGCGACTGTGGGATCGATGACGGCGGACTCGGCCACGTAGCCGGCGCTCTGGCCCCGGCGCAGAGCGCCGGCCACCGCATCCGCGAAGGCGGCTCGGACCGCCAGGTACCCCGCGACGGCAGTGGCCCCGGTGAGATCCCCGAACCGTCGCCAGGCGTCGGTTGTGTCCTCGGAGGCGAACGCGGACGGCGCGGACGACCCCGCCTGAAGAGGCGCCCGCAGGGCGTCGAGCCTCGGATGGGCGACCGCATCGCGAGCCGCCAGCGCCGCGGCGAGGGTCGACTTGCCGGACCCCCGGGACTCCGTATAAGACTCGCGCCACGGTCATACGCGAAGTGTGGCTCGCGCAGACCAGGGTCATCGGCACGTCGGGGTCGCGCTCGCGGATCTCCTCGCAGATCGTCTGGCCGGCGATTCCCCCGCCGATGACGATGATCCCCCCGGGGGGGGGGGGGGGGGGGGGGGGGGGGGTTGGG
>CAXTTD010000281.1:3953-4821 GCA_964246945.1 uncultured Solirubrobacteraceae bacterium
GCCGGCGTTTCCCCCGCCTTTGCCGATTTTCCCCCCGGGGGGGGGGGAGAGATGCGGTGCCTTCTGCACACTTCCTGTCTTCTGTCCCGCCGGTTCGGGCTCCCGCTGTGCCCGGGGCCGAGATTCCCGACCGACCCTCGTCCGGTTGGACACCCGACCGCGAGTCGCTGTCACCTGCATGACGCATACGGCGCCGTCACCTACCGCGACCTGAGCGTCGACCCGCCGTCGCACACCGACGGGACGTCGTTCTTTCGCGAAATTCGTCACAGCACCTCCCGACGAGATCCTCGGCGATCACCGGGCCCGCCGCCTGCTCGGCGATCCGCTGCTCAGGGGCAATCCTGGTCGCGCAGGCAGCAGACGGGCAGACCCTTCGTATCGCTCAACCCGCGACTCGGTGCGCCTGCCGATCCTCCGCAGTCCGAGACGGCTGCGCAGCGGCGTGGGCAGGACGCTACGTCGCCCATTCGAGCCACGCACCGCGCGGGTCGGCTCGCGCGAGGAGCTGGTTGCCGTCTCGCACCATCAGGAAAGCGCCGCGCCGCGCCTCCTGCAAGCTGGGCAGGACCCGTTCGCCTCGTTGGAGAGCCACACCGCGCCGATATCGGCGACGAGGGATGCGAACGCCTGGCCCTTGGCCAGTTCCACGTAGGTCAGCACGGCCGTATGGGAGATCACGAGCGTGGCGTGCGTGGGTGCCGCCGCCGCGATCACCTGGAGATCGTCCAGTAGATCTCCTTGATGAATGGACGGCGGGTGCCTGCGCGCAACGGCAGCAGCGCGTTGCAGGCGCTCCGTGCGCGCTTCGTCTCTAGGCCAGATCAAGCAGGACAGCCACCGCAGATCGTCGTCATTGGTGATGTCC
>CAXTTD010000282.1:0-4820 GCA_964246945.1 uncultured Solirubrobacteraceae bacterium
ACGAGGTGCAGCCGGGGGTCTCGGGCGTGGGCGGCGAGGAAGGCGTCGGCGAGCAGCTCGACGCCCTTCTCGCGGGTGAGGCGCCCCGCGTACAGCACGTTGACCTCGCCCGGGAACCGACCCGCCTCCCGCAGCGAGGGGTCGAAGCGGGAGAGGTCGACGCCGCGGTCCCAGCGCGCGATCCGTGAGGCCTCGATCCCGAGCTCGATGAGCCGGGCGTCGCTTGCCGCGCTCGGCGACAGCACCGTCTCGCAGGCGCCGTAGAACGCACCGAGGGCGAGCGACGTGAACGCCTCCAGACGGGCCGAGCCCGAGCGCAGGCCCGCGTAGGCGGCGAGCTCGGTGTGGTAGCTGCCGAGCACCGGGAGCTCGAGCACCCGGGCGATGAGGCCGGCGCCGATGCCTGCCGGCCCGGGGGAGACGACGTGCACGAGGTCGTAGCTGCCCTCGGCAAGCGCCTCGACGATCTCAGGCAGGCCCGGCACGCCGATCGTGAGGCCCGGGTAAAACGGGACCTCGATCTCGCTCACCGCCGGCAGCCGGCGGTCGACCTCGGGGTCGGTGCCGATTACCTCGACGTCGTGGCCGGGCACCCCGCGCTCACGGATCTGGGCGATCGCGCGGCTCACCCCGTGCGTCGCGGCGAGGCCGTCGGCGACCAGGGCGACCCGCGGGCGGTCTCCGTCGCCGCGGGTGAGCTTGCGTGTCTCGCGTCCCAGGAACGCCGAGGCCACTGCATAGGGGATCGCCGGGATGCACGCGGCGAACAGCGCACCCGCCGGGGTGAAGAGGTCGGTGTCGCCGTCCGCCACCGCACCGGTGAGGCCGTCGACCGCGGAACGCAGCGCCCGCTCGTGGATCCGCCGCGAGCGGCGCATGAGATCGGGATGGCTCACCGCTCCATCCTGCAGGGCGCGCAGCAGCTCCTCCCTGGTCAGGCCGAGGTCCATCGCAGCCAGCCACGCGTGCAGCAGCGCTCGGGCGTCGCCGGGGCCGAGGTCCGCGCGAGCGTCGCCGGAGCGGACCTCGCCCTCGGCCATCACCCGCTCGACGATGCGCATCACCGCTGCGGGGTGGGGCGGGCCGTCACCGCCGGCCGCCCCGAGCGAGCGGATCGCGAGCGCGAGCGCGGCATGGGTCCACTTCGCCGCCGACCCCTGGGCGCCGTGAGCGGAGACGTGCCCGGCCCGCAGGTGAGCCAGGAACTCCGCCGGCGACCCACAGCGCGGGCCCTGTGTGAACGTGTGCCCGATGTCGATTCCGGCGTGGTCATCCGAGCCTCCGATGGCGGTGCCGCCGTGGGTCTCGATGTACACGAACGCCGGAAGGTTGAGTTCCTTGGCCCGCGACCCGTTGCGGGTCTCCCACACTCCGAACAGCTGGGCCAGGCGCCGGCGGTGGCGGGCGGTGAGCGGCGCGCCGACGGCGAAGAAGGGGTGGGCGAGCGCGCAGGCGATCTCGCGCTCGGCGAGGTAGGCGGCGCAGGTCTCGACGTCGTTGCGGTGGGCCTGCAGCCACTCGTGGTCGGTCGGGGTGATCCCGTAGCAGAGGACGTGCACCGCCTGGGGCTCGCCCTTGAAGGCGGCGGTGAGCTCCTCAGAGACGAACACGTCGGGCAGGTGCGACAGCGACAGCACGCCGTCGATGGTGTCGTGATCGGTGATGGTGACGAAGTCCATCCCGCGGCGCTTGGCGAGCTCGTAGACCTCGCGTGGCTCGGTGGCGCATTCGGGAAGGTGAAGCGAGCGCTGGATCCCCAGCTTCGACAGCTCTGAGGCCGTCGAGTGCACGTGCATGTCACAACGGCTGGTCTCGTTCATGGCCTAAAGCTTCGCTCGCAAATTGCGGGAATCGTGAACAACCTGCTGACGCGAGGTGACGATTCGGTGAACCGCCCCGGACCGCGCGTCGCGGGCGAGAACCTTGCCTGCCATGTCGCTCACCACATATCCGGCGACGGACGCCGACGCGCTCACGTTGGCCCGCGGCGCGGTCGTCGTCGAGGTGACCCTGCGGCCGTTCGCGTTCACCGTGCGCCGCGGCGGGCGCTCGCGGCTGCGAGCCGGGGGCGCGTGGGCCGCCGATGGAGCGGCCCGCGATGTGTTCCTGCAGTTCACCGAGGGCGTCGTGCCCCACGAGGACCGCGGACCGACGATGCGGGTGCGCCGCGCCGAGCCGCGGGAGCGCTCGGACACGGCGCTCGCGCTCGCCCTCACCCTCGACGACGGCCGCGCCGGCATCCTGCGGATCACGCTGCCCGACCGCGACCGGGTCTCGCTGGAGGTCACGGTCGACGGCCCGCCGCTGCGCGTCGGCCTCGACTGGGAGCGCCGCGCCGAGGAGCGGCTGGTCGGTCTTGGCCTGCGCCACCACACGCGCCTCGACCAGGCCGGCCGCGACGTGCAGCTCGGAGCTGACCGGCGCTACACCGGACCCGACTGCCCGCGCGAGATGGTCGAGGCGGGCGGGATTCCGCAGGGCGACTGCGCGCCGGTGCCGTGGCTACTCTCGAGCTGCGGCTACGGGGTGTGGTGCGACACGGCGGCGAACGGCACCCGCTTCGAGCTCGCCGGCGACCGCATCTCGGTCTCCACGCGCGTCCACGGCCGCCCGCTCGCACTGGAGATCGTGTGTCCGCCGACCCCGATCGCGGCGCTGCGGATGCTGTGCCGGCTCACCGGTTGGCCGGCAGTCCTGCCCGAGTGGGGTTACGGCTTCTGGAAGAGCCGCGACGTCCACGAGCACCAGGACGACGTGCTCGACGACTTCCTCGGCTTCCGCCGTCACCACATCCCGCTCGACGCGGTCGTCATCGACTCCCCCTGGGCCACCCAGTACAACACGTGGCAGTTCAACCCCCACCAGTTCCCCGATGCGCCGTGGATGATCCGCTGCATGCGCGCCGCCGGGGTGCGCACCGTCGTCTGGGTGACCCCGTGGGTGAACCTCGACTCCCGCGACGGTCAAATCCCGCCTCAAGCCCAGTCCGAGCGCCTGCACGCCGAGCCGGCATCCAACTACGCGCCCGGTGCGGCCGCCGGTCACTTCGTCCGCGAGCCCGGTGGTGATCCCTACGTCACCCAGTGGTGGATGGGCACCGGCTCGCCGGTCGACCTCACGAGCCCCGCCGCGGAGGCGTGGTGGCGCGAGCAGGCCACGGCGGTGCTTGAGCTCGGCGTCGCCGGGATCAAGGCCGACGACGGCGACGGCTACTACATCCCCGACCGGGTGCGGCTCGCCGACGGCCGCTCAGGCGGGCAGGCGGCGTGGGAGCTCGGCACCCTGCACCGCCGCTGCCTGCAGCGCGCCCTCGACGAGGTCCACCCCGGCGAGGGAGTCCTGTTCGGTCGCAGCGGCTGGTCGGGTCAGCACGCCCTCGGGCACCTGTGGGCGGGAGACCAGGTATCTGACTTCTGGTCGCTGCGGGCGCTGCTCGTCGCGCTGCTGAGCGGCGCCTGCACCGCGATCTCCAACGTCTCCCACGACGTCGGCGGCTACCTCGGGCACCGCCTGGTCGAGCGCTGTCCGCCGGAGCTGCTCGTGCGCTGGCTGCAGCTCGGCTGCTTCACCCCGCTCATGCACGCCCACTCGCGGATGGAGCAGGAGCCGTGGCGCTACGGGCAGGACGTGCTCGACCTCTACCGCGCCTACGTGCTGCTGCACGAGCAGCTCGTTCCCTACACCCGGGCGGCGGCAGCGAGCGCCCAGCGCACCGGGCTGCCGATCATCCGCCCGCTGTGCCTTACCGACCCCGCCGACCCGCGGGGCTGGTCGCTCACCGACGCCTACGGTTACGGCCCCGCGCTGTGGGTGGCGCCGGTCCTTCAGGACGGGGCCCGCGAGCGCGAGGTCGCGCTCCCACGGGGACGCTGGATCGAGTCGTGGTCGGGGGAGACGGTGAGCGGCGGCGGCGAGGTGCTCGCGCCCGCGCCCCTCGCGCGCGTGCCGGTGTGGGTGCGCGCCGGCTCGATCGTGGTCACCTATCCGGCTGCCCACGTCGACAACGGTCTCGGCGACGTGCCGGAGGGGAAGCGCCCGCTGGAGGCGACGTTATGGGGCGCGCCACGACTCGGGCACACCGTCGTCCGGCTCGCCGACGGCACCCGCATCGGCTGGCGCGACGGGCGCTGGGAGCTCCCCGCCGGGCGCGAGGTGGCGGCGCAGACCCGGGCGCTCTGACGTGAGCGTTCCTATCCTCGCGTGGTGCACTTCGACGCCCTCACCGCCCCCGAGCAGCGGGTGCTCGGGTGTCTGGTCGAGAAGCGCTTCACGACACCCGACCAATACCCGCTGTCGCTCAACGCGCTGCGGCTCGCCTGCAACCAGGCGACCAATCGCGACCCGGTAGCGGAGTACGGCGACGACGTCGTCTATCAGGCCGCGCAGCGCCTGTGCCAGTACGGGCTCGCGCGGCTGGCCAGCGGCCACAGCTCGCGGGCGACCAAGTACCGCCATCTCGCCGAGGAGGGACTCGACCTCGATCGCGAGGGGCTCGCCGTGCTGTGCGTGCTGCTGCTGCGCGGCCCCCAGACGCCCGGGGAGCTCAAGCAGCGCACCGAGCGGATGGCGCCGCTCGGTTCGCTCGCCGACGTTGAGCGGGTGCTCGGTGAGCTCTCCGAGCACGACTACGTGCGCCGGATCGTCCGCCGCCCCGGCCAGAAGGAGGATCGCTTCACCCAGCTGCTCGGAGGCGAGCTGTCGGCGGACGGCGCCCCGCCGGAGGGCCCGGGGAGGATCCGGCCGGACGGTCCGGCACCGTCGCCGGCGAGCCCGAGCCCGAGCCCGAGCCCGAGCCCGAGCCCGAGCCCGAGCCCGAGCCC